>JAHEEC010000074.1:11741-18869 GCA_024640885.1 Bacteroidota bacterium
GTAATGGATCCATATTGTAGCAGGGTATCCATCCGGTCCAGGTCGGTCTTAAGGTTCTGGTACTGCAACTTGGTCTGGTCCAGCTGGGTGCGGTCCATTTCCACAAGAAGGTCCCCTTTTTTTACGCGGTCATTCACTTCTACTTTCACGGAGCGTATCCTGCCCTGGAGTGCCGGTGACAGGTAGGTCTCCTCAAAGGCCATGACCGTGGCGGTAAGGATTTGTTCTACAGAGGTCTCGATGTAGGCGAGTGAAGTGACCTTAACAGGCCTGGCTTCTATCTTCTTTACTGTGGTTTCAACGGTGCCCTCAGCGGCTGACTTCATATCGCAGGAGGCAGTTGCCAGAACCAATAAGGCAGCCAGCAGTGTGAACTTTATAGTTTTCATGGTGGGTATTGTTTTCATTGATATGCTTGGTTAAAGATTATTCATTAGTTTATCGAGTTGCAGCTTGGCATTCATCACATCCATGATTGAGGTGAGGTAATTGCTCTCGGCATTCAGGTAGTTGCCGTTGGCCTGGGTCAGGTCAAGGCTGGTGGCCATCCCCTGTTCAAACTTCCGCCTGTAGCTGTCATATACATCCTGGGCCACCTGCACATTCTCCACCTGGGTGAAGTAATTTTCCAGTGTGCTCTGAAGGTTATACCTGATTTGCTTTTCCTGCAGGAATAACTGATCTTCCAGGATGCTCCGGTTGGTCTGTGCCATGTCATAATCGATTCTGGCCTGGTCCACCCTTGCCTTTCTCATCCCGCTGGAAAAGATCGGAACGGACATGGAGAGTCCTGCCAGGTGGTTGGGGGTCATATCAAAACCCGTAGTCAGGATCTTGGCGTTGTAGTTATAGAATCCAGCAATGGTCGGGGCATAATTCCATTGTTCCAGATCCAGCAGCTTCTTATTGATATCTTCCTGGGACTTCATGATCTGGTAGGTCACGTTGTTCTCGATTGAAAAAGGAATGGCCCGGGCAGCTTCAGGTTGTGCCGAAGCGAAAAGCGATTCCAGCTTGTCGGTGAGGCTCAGCCTGACCTCTGGTTCCAGACCCAGCTGGAAACGAAGCATGTTGTAATTCAGTTCCACGTTCCGCTCCAGCGCTTTTTTGGAGTTCTCCAACTGGTTCACTGTAATGCGGATCTGGTCCACATCTGTCTTCTCGGCCATTCCTGCCTGGTACATGTTCTCGGTCTGGTTGAGGGTCTCCCTGAGGTTCTCCAGGTTTTGTTCCAGGATGTCCAGTGATTCCTCGGTGATCAATACAAGGTAGTAAGAGTTAATGACCGATTCCTTGGTATTCAATTCGTTGAATTCCAGGTTTTGCTCCGAGATCTTCTGGGCCAGCCTGGCGGTCTGGATCCCCACGATATACTGTCCGCTGAAGATCAGCTGGGATACCTGAACCTTGGCAGTGGCCTGGTCCGACATCAGAATGGTGGTGGGGGGCAGCATGGCTTGCAGCTGTCCATCCATAAAGTTACCTGCCTGGTGGTTGACCAGGTCCTGGGGTGTGGTGGCTGAAAATATGGGATTGGACAGGGTCTGGTCCATGGCATCCTGGATCTGTTCCGGTGTAAAGCTGACGTCCCCTCCACCGAAGGAGAACTGGAGCTCGTAGTTAAAATAGGTCATGTAATCCAGAGTTCCGTCCACCCTGGGAAGTCCCTGGGATATGGCTTCCCAGATTGAGGCCCTGGAACGCTCCACCTCAAGCCGGGCATTTTTCAGGGATTTGTTATAAGCTATGGCATAGTCAACGGCTTCCTGGAGATTCAATGCCAGTTCCCCGGCCGGCTCCTGGGCCCTGCTGCCAAGGCTCATCCAGGCAGCCAGTCCAATGATCAGTATTAACTTGATTTTCATATGATTTATTTCTCTGATTGATTTATTCCAAAATTCTTTTACAATTTTCCATAAGCAACATCCCCTTTTCCGTGGAGATCCCCCGGAAATAGGGAATAATGATGTGGTCGAACAGATCCTTCCTGTGGTAATCGGCCCTGGTCAGGCTGCTGTCCGGGTTAAAGAGGTTGAATAACTCATGGAGGGTGCGGTTCACAATATCAATATGGATATCCTTTCGGAAGACCCCCTGCTTGACACCGGTCTCCAGCAGGTTCTGGGTGACCCTGAAATCGCGGATATCGCTGTTTTCTGAAAGTTCGGCATAGATCTTTGCATGATATTTCCTGATGTCATAAAAGAACAGCGGGTTCATCTGCTTCATCTGGCGGATGGTGATCCTCATGATCCTGAAAAGGGCCTCGATGGCATTATCGGACTCCTCAATGATCTGATGGGCCTCCTCCGAACTGAGGTCCTTATAATACCGGATCACCTCCTGAAGAAGGTTATCCTTGTCTTTAAAGTGCTCGTAAATGGTCCTCTTGGAGATGTGCATCTCCTCAGACAGGGCATCCATGGTCATGCTCCTGATGCCATATTTTCCGAACAGAATTCCGGCTTCTGTGATGATTCTCTCCCTTGCGTCCACTCCAATTGAAAATTTCGGCAAGTATATGAAAACTTTTTTAGTTTATTTAGTTTTTTCCTGAATTTATTGTAAAATTTCGGCGAACTGCATTTCCTGGTCGGTAAACCCCCCTGGTATAAATTTTTACACCTGGATTCTTCATTCCATTTTGACGGAATGCAACACCAATTTTTTACTATTTTTGCACGCATGAATATCCCTTCCAAATATGATCCTGCAGCAGTAGAGGATAAATGGTATGCCTACTGGATGGAGCAGGGGTTTTTCCGCAGCACCCCTGACCACAGGGAACCCTATTGCATTACCATACCCCCGCCCAATGTGACCGGGGTGCTGCATATGGGACACATGCTCAACAATACCCTCCAGGATGTGTTGATCCGCAGGGCCAGGATGCTGGGGAAGAACGCCCTCTGGGTGCCCGGCACTGACCATGCTTCCATAGCCACCGAAGCAAGGGTGGTGAATATGCTGGCAGAAAAAGGAATCCGGAAATCTGACCTTACGCGGGATGAATTCCTTTCCCATGCATGGGAGTGGAAGGAAAAACATGGAGGGATTATCCTGGAGCAGTTGAAGAAACTGGGTGCATCCTGCGATTGGGAACGCACCTGTTTCACCATGGATGAGGCCCTGTCGGCAAGTGTGATCAAGGTTTTCGTGGACCTGTTCAACAAGGGAAAGATATACCGCGGGGTAAGAATGGTGAACTGGGATCCCCAGGCACTGACTGCAGTTTCCGATGAGGAGGTGAATTACCGGGAGGTGAAATCCAAACTCTATTATATAAGGTACCGTGTGGAGGGGGAAGAAGATTTTATCACCATTGCCACCACGCGACCGGAGACCATCCTGGGCGATACGGCGGTCTGTGTGCATCCCGAGGACGAACGGTTCGCAAGATTTCATGGGAAACGGGTGCTGGTTCCCCTGATCAACCGGCCCGTGCAAATTATTGTGGATGAATATGTGGACAGGGAGTTCGGAACGGGTGCCCTTAAGATCACCCCTGCCCACGACCTTAACGACTATGAGCTGGGGATCAAGCACAACCTTGAGTCCATCGATATCTTCAATGATGATGGTACACTCAACCAGGCAGCCCGGCTCCTGGTGGGAGAGGATAGGTTCAGGGCCCGTGAAATGATTGTTCCCATGCTGCAGGAGGCAGGTAACCTGGTGAAAACAGAGGATTATGTGAACAAGGTGGGTTATTCTGAGCGCACCGAGGCGGTCATCGAACCCAAGCTGAGCCTGCAGTGGTTCCTCAGCATGAAAGAACTCAGCGCTCCTGCACTTGAACACGTGATGAACGATACCATCAGGCTCCAGCCTTCAAAATTCAAGAATACCTACAGGCACTGGATGGAAAATGTGAAGGACTGGTGCATCTCAAGGCAACTCTGGTGGGGACACCGGATCCCGGCTTATTTTTATGGAGAGGGCCCCAACGACTATGTAGTGGCTGAATCGGTGGAGGAGGCACTGGAGATGGCAAAGGTGAAAACAGGCAATCCTTCACTGAAGGCTGATTCCCTGAAACAGGATGAGGATGTGCTGGATACCTGGTTCTCCTCCTGGCTATGGCCCATTTCAGTGTTTGACGGCATCAGGTATCCCGACAATGAGGATATCCGTTACTATTATCCCACCAATGATCTGGTTACGGCACCGGAGATCCTTTTTTTCTGGGTGGCACGGATGATCATCGCCGGGTACGAGTACAGGAACGAGAAGCCCTTCAATACGGTATATCTGACAGGGATTGTCCGGGACAGCAAGCGGAGGAAGATGTCCAAATCCCTGGGGAACTCACCTGATCCCATTGAATTGATGAAGAAATACAGTGCCGATGGGGTCAGGGTGGGGATGCTGCTCTGTTCTCCTGCCGGCAACGATCTGCTGTTCGAGGAGAGTCTGACGGAACAGGGAAGGAATTTCAGCAATAAAATTTGGAACGCTTTCAGGCTTATCAAAAGCTGGGAGGTTGATGATACCCTGGTTCAACCTGACCACTCCGAAGCCGCAGTGGAATGGTTTGATGCAAAACTCAAACGGGCGGTTAAAAAGGTGGATGAACAGTTTGAAAAATACAGGATCTCTGATGCACTGATGATCCTCTACAAACTTTTCTGGGATGAGTTCTCCTCCTGGTACCTGGAATCCATCAAACCAGCCTACGAAGCTCCTGTCGATGCAGTGACCTATGCGCGAACCATTGGCTTTATGGAGCGCCTGCTGCACCTGCTTCACCCCTTCATGCCTTTCATTACAGAGGAGATCTGGCAGCTGGTAAGCCAGAGGAAGGATGGGGAGAGCCTCATGGTCTCACCCATGCCACAACCTGAAAAATATGACAAGCAGCTCATCAAGCAATTTGAAGATCTGAAGGAGGTGGTGACCAGCATCCGGAGCATCCGGAAGGAAAAAAACCTGGCTCCCAAAGCGCAGATGAAGCTGCTCGTGCGTTCCCAGTCCAACGGAGAATACCACGGAGGGCTGGAGCCTGTGATCATGAAGCTGGCCAACCTGTCCCAGGTGGAACAAATCTCCGAGGAACCAGGGGGTACGGTCTCGTTCATCGTGAAGAATGTGGAGTATTTTCTTCCGGTTGGAAACCTGGTCAATGCGGAAGAAGAGATTGAAAAGCTGGAATCGGAACTGGAGTACATCCTTGGATTCTGGAAAAGCGTGCAAAAAAAACTGGACAATGACAGGTTCGTAAAAAATGCACCCGGGGCTGTAGTGGAAAAAGAGCGGCAGAAGATGACCGATGCCGCTGCCAAGATCACAGTGCTGGAATCTCAAATCGAAAAACTGAAATCAAGATAGTTCCCTGGCCCCTTTTGCGGTCAGGGAGCGAGCCTCACCCGGCTCCATCCCTTGATGGTCCTGGAATATTCTATGCGGTCGTGCAGGCGGTGTGATCCACCCTGCCAGAACTCGATCTTCTCCGGGGTAATTGCATAACCGCCCCAGTATCCGGGCCTTGGTACATTGCGGGAGTGTGAAAACTTCTTGATATATTTATCAAACTCCTTTTCCAGGTATGACCGGTCCGGCACCACTTCACTCTGGGGTGAGGCCCAGGTGCTGACATTGCTTTCAAAGGGCCTTGACTGAAAATAGAGGTCTGAATCTTCAGGATCCACCGGGGTGGCCCTGCCGGCTATTTTTACCTGCCGTTCCAGCTCGGACCAGAAAAAAAGGAGCGCTATCCTTGGATTGGTCTCCATCTGCTGTGCTTTTCTGCTGCGGTAATTGGTATAGAAAATAAGTTTTCCCTCCAGTATATTTTTGAGAAGCACGATCCTGGAAGAGGGTTGTCCTTCGCGGTCCACCGTGGAGAGTGTCATGGCTGTGGGATCGGCGATCCCTGAAGTTTGGGCCTGGTCCAGCCAGGAGGCCAGGAGGTCCAGCGGATCATCGGGAAGGATGGTTTCATCCAGTTGATCCTTCCGGTATTCACGGCGAATCTGCCCCAGCTCTTTTTTCTCCCCTTCATTCATAGGACCTGGGTGGATTGGGTTAGAGGAAATCGGCGACCAGATTAAGATCAAGGCTTTCAATCCGGTGGGTGAGCGCCCCCACCGAAATATAGTCCACCCCGCATTCGGCGTAGCTGCGAATGGTTTCCTTGGTGATCCCCCCCGAGGCCTCAGTCTCCACCCTCCTGTTGATCAGCTGCACGGCCTGGCGGGTCAATTCAATGGAAAAGTTATCCAGGAGGATCCGGCGCACGCCCCCGATGGTCAGCACTTTCTCCACATCCTCCAGGGTCCTTGTTTCCACTACAATCTCCAGGTTCAATTGTTTCTTCTCCAGGTAGGCTTTTGTGCCCCTGATGGCCTGCTCAATGCCACCTGCAAAATCCACATGGTTGTCCTTGATCAGGATCATGTCATGCAGGCCGAACCGGTGGTTTACACCCCCGCCGAGCCTGACAGCCTCCTTTTCCAGCAGGCGCATGCCCGGGGTGGTCTTGCGGGTATCCAGGATGCGGGTCCCTGTTCCCTCCAGCAGGCTGACATAGGCATGGGTATTGGTTGCGATTCCGCTCATGCGCTGCATCACATTGAGGACCAGTCGTTCGCACTGCAGGATCGAATGTACCTTCCCCGTCACCCTGAGGATGACATCCCCCTTGGTGATGGGCGTTCCATCGGGGATCAGGAGATCCAGCAAGAGGTCATGATCGAACCTGTGGAAGATGCGTTCAGCCACGAAAACTCCGGCCAGGATGCCTTTCTCCTTTGCCATGAGCTTGGCTGTACCTCTGATCTCAAATGGAATGGTGCTGTAGGTGGTATGGTCGCCGTCTCCTATATCTTCATGGAACCACCTGTCGATGGCAGCATCAAGGTCGTGGATCGTCTTCATAGACGGACTCTTTTTCGATGCTCAGGTAATATATAAGGCGGCTTCCATCCATGGTCAGGAAGAACAAATTGATCCTGAAAGCCCCATTTTTGGTGGTCAGATCACCGATGGCATACTTGGATTGCTCTTTCGTGCCCTCAAAGGAGACCTTGAAACCCGTGGGTGGATGGCTCTTGAAGAAACTCTCCATGATTCTTGTGGCCTGGTTCTTGCTGGCATCATAATCCTTATCCAGGATGGTCATCTCCAGGC
>JAHEEC010000172.1 GCA_024640885.1 Bacteroidota bacterium
GGGGGCCCGAAGGGCGGGATCCAGTAATAGCTATAGGTTGTGGTACCTCCTGAAGGAGTAATATCTATTGCACCATTTGATTCACTCCCAACCGCACAGGTTACCTCCACGATCGAATCCTGCACTGCAATGGCATCGGGTTGGATTAAAATGATGGTATCGGTAAAGAAACACCCCAGGGTATCCACTACATCGAACCAGTACTTCCCGATACCCAGACCATTTTGAGTTGAATCCCGGGGATCAATACTGCTTGCAGTGCCACCCTCAGTATCCCAATCAAAGTTATAGTCGAATTTATAGTAACCCCCTGAGACATTTGAATGAATCACCCCATCTTCCAATCCAAAGCACCGGATGTTCCATCCTCCGAAATTGGTTGTATCGGCAAAGGTCTCCCCGATCAATTCAGGAGCTACCTGCACTATAATTGAATTCAGCGCACTTCCCGGGCAACTTCCCGAGGCCCTGGCGTTGTCAATAACCGGGGTGAAATGATAGGTCACGTTCTCAATGGAATCACCACTGTTCGTGACGCCAGACTGGTCAAGATCCACGATGTCATAAATATTGTCACCAGGTACGCCACTGATCATTCCTGTATTATATCCATCCGTGAAGAGATCGTACCTGATTTGCCCGGTGGTACTGATGATCTGCGTATTCATCGGCAGGGCATACCCCCAGTTGAAACATACTGCCGTGTCACTCTGGGTCACCTGCATGACAGGCTCCGGATTTACCTTGATCACCACAGTGGTATCAGTTCCCGGACATCCCTCGGTGGATATGTAGGGATGCAGGTCGTAGGTGACCGTTCCTACTGCAAGGCCTGGATTATGCAGGTCAAGCTCATCCAGAGGAATCGAGATATCCACGCTGTCCTGGTCCGTATTCACATTGTTCATCAAATCCGGATTGCTGATGACCAGGTTGTAGACCAAAGGATGGGTGGTCTTCACCAGTGGATTGGTGGCCAGTACAAAACCCTCATTGAAGCAAAGTGTATCCTCCCCAAGCAGGTATTGAATCCGTGGTGTTGGATTGAGAAGGATTGTGATGGTAGTATCAGTTCCATTGTTGCAGTAATCCCCTTCGTGACCGGGCCTGTCATCCCTGATCCGGGCTGTCAGCCTGTAAGTAATCTCCTGGACGCTGTCTGTATTGTTGATCAACAAGTCGGAAATGTCAATGAAATCTGATTTTTCTCCGTTTCCTGTGATGCTTCCCGTCACTGCTCCCGGAATATAGGTAACAACCAGATCATACACAGAAGTACCCTGAACATCAGGATGTAGTCCATCGCCCACCTCAATGGTTACAATGGAGTTATCACAGAGTATGGTATCCTCAATATTCACATCGATTTGAGGAGTGGGATTCACCCAGATCTTAATGATTGTATCATTCCCGTTGGCACAATATTCCCCTTCATGACCGGGCCTGTTATCAAAGATCCTGGGGACAAAGGAATAGAATACAGGCTGAACCCTGTTGGTGCGGTTGACCAGCGAATCGCTGATGGAAGTACCGTAATCTACCGTGTTGGTTACTCCGGTGGCCCTTGATATTACACTAATTGAGGCCGGGTTATAATACGCAGTTAGCAGGTACCTGGTCACGCCCATCACACTATCCAAACCATCTAAAACAATGAAGTCCGTAATCTCGTTGTTGCAGAAGATGGTATCTGGAATGCTGACCATGATCCTGGGAACCGGGTTCACCCAGATTGTGATGGTTGTATCCCTGCCATTTTCACAGTCAGCCTCCCCATCGAAAGGAATTATTCTTGGTATAAAATGATAGATGACCTTACGGACCACCGTATCGGAATTGAACAGTTGATCATCAAAGCCAAGTTCAGCAGGGGGCACATATGAGCCACCTAATCTTGCACCGCTGATCCCTGGATCAGGGGTAACCTCCAGGTCATAAAGCCATTGACCCTGTATACCCGGATTGGGATTCTCTACGGAGAAGATTGCAAATTGTCCATCACAGATTACCGTATCATCTGCAGTGACATCAATCTCAGGAGTGGGATTCACCCATATCACAAAAGTGGTATCTGTATCGATATCCTCACACTCATCCAGGCCATCATCTGTGATGCGCGGGATAAAATGATACCTGACACTGCGGGCCACCCGGTCACTGTTGGTCAGCGGAAAGACTAAGGTGGTATCACTGCTATACTCGACGGTCCCGGTATTTGCACCCCCAATCCCCGGATCAGCTGTGATCTCCAGGTCGAAGGTCCACTCACCCCGCACAGAAATGTTGGGATTCCGAATATCAAAAGTCACAGAATCACCATCACAGAGGATATAGTCATCCGTCTCTACCCTGATCTCCGGGGTGGGATTTACCCATATTATTATTGTGGTATCATTTCCACCTTCACAGATGAGGCCATCATCAATGGTTTTTGTAGGTATAAAACGGTATTCAACTTTGTGTACTACTGTATCAAGGTTCTTTAATGGATCAATAAGCAGGGTATCAGTGATCCCGAGTGCCCCCAGCCTGGCCCCGGTGATTTCAGGATCTGGTTTCACCTCCAGGTCATATTCCCAGTCTCCAAAGAAGAATGCGTTGGGGTTCTTGATCCTGATGGTACCCGGCTCCCCATTGCAGATGATGGAATCCTCTGCAATTACCCTGATGGCAGGAGTCGGGTTCACCCAAATTATGAAGCTTGTATCTAATCCATTTCCACAGTCGGCACCTCCATCATCCGGAGTTACACGAGGAGTAAACCGGTATGTCACCTCATGAAAGATCGTATCGTTGTTGGTAAGGTTATCCAGAATACTCAAATTGGTCCCATCATATTCTCCTCCTACATCAAGACCATCTATATAGAGGCCATAATCCACCGTCAGGGTGTATTTCCAATCTCCCCTGAGCGGCACATTTGGATTCCGTATGTTGAAGGTGATATCATCCTCGTTGCATATGACAATGTCAGGCAAGCTTACCCTGATCTCGGGGCGAGGATTTACCCATATATAGATTGTGGTATCAATCCCGGCACCGCAATCAGTACCCCCTTCATCGGGTGTGATCCGCGGTTCAAAATGATAGCTTACCACATGAGCAGCAGTATCGCTGTTGTCAAGGTGGTCAAGAATGTTCAGATCCGCATCCGTATACTCACCTCCCACATTCATGCCGGAAACATGCAAACCGTAATCCACAGTCAGACGATATTTCCAGTCGCCCCTCACCGTTTGATTTGGATTTTGTATACTGAACGAAACATCATTGTCATCGCACAAAACCGAATCTGGGGCTACCACAAGTATCCGTGGACTCGGATTCACCCAGATGGTTATGGTGGTATCCCTTCCATTTCCACACTCTGCTCCCCCGTCATCAGGTGTGATCCGCGGGGTAAAGTGATACTCCACTTTATGTACTATCGTATCGCTGTTGGTCAGGGTCTCATTGAAGAGTCCTGTGGTGATGCCCGGCTGGCTGAGGGAGGCTCCACTCACCAGCGCGTCGGGAGTAACCACCAGATCATACAGCCAGTTCCCCCTGATGGGAGTGTTCGGGTTCTGAACTTGTATGGCCACTGTCTCTCCATCACAGATCACCGTATCCGCACTTATCCTGATCTCCGGGGTGGGATTCACCCAGATCACTATGGTCGTATCCAGCCCGTTCGCACAATCCAACCCTCCATCATCAGGCACGATCCGCGGGATAAACCTGTATGCAACCTTGTGGACCACCGTATCATTGTTCGTAAGTGTGATATCAAACGTTGAGGTGGTAATGCCATTAAAGTTCAGATCAGGGCCTCCTATCTCTGGATCAGCGGTCATGACCAGATCATATACCCAGTTCCCACGTACCGGAGCATTGGGATTATCAATTTCTATAAGAAAATTCTCCCCGTCACAGATCACCGTATCGGCAGCTCTTACCCTGATCTCTGGCGTCGGATTCACCCAGATGCGCACGGTCGTATCAATGCCATTGGGGCAGCTCACCACAGCGCCATCATCATTATAGATCAGCGGCGTGAACTGGTATTCCACATAATGAACCACCGTATCACTGTTGGTCAGTGTTTGCGGAATCGCCGTAAGATCAAGGTCGGTTCCGCCAGGATGTGTGCCCCCGATCTCAGGCTCGGCGGTCACCAGAAGGTTGTATCTCCAGTCCCCTCTTGATGGATTGTTCGGGTTCCGGATATCAATCGCAACCGTCTCCCCGTCACAGACCACTGTATCCGTAGTCACCCGGATCTCCGGCGTGGGATTCACCCAGATCACAATGGTCGTATCCAATCCGTTCTCGCAATCCAGGCCTCCATCATCAGGCGCGATCCGCGGTATGAAATGGTATTCTACCTTCTGGACGACAGTGTCGTTGTTGGTGAGTGTTTCATCAAACGTGGGCGTTATTATGCCTGACTGCGTTGTGGTCTGCCCGGTAATACCAGGATCTGCCGTTACCTCCAGGTCATACATCCAGGCACCCCTCACCGAACTGTTGGGATTAATGATGGTAACCGTGGAGGTCTCCCCGTTGCATATCACCGTGTCCGGGGCACTCACCCTGATGGCCGGGGTCGGATTCACCCAGATGCGAATGGTGGTATCACCATTGGTACATGCCACCACAGCCCCGTCATCATTGTAGATCTTGGGGGTAAATGTGTAGTCCACAAAATGAACCAATGTATCACTATTGGTCAGTGTCTCTGTGAGCAGCGGCTGATCGAGGTCTGTCTGATCGCCACTCTCCCCACCGATCTCCGGCTCAGCGATTACTGCCAAATCATATTTCCAGTCCCCACGGATGGGATTATTCGGTGTCTGGATATTGAAGGTGACTGCATCCCCGTCACAAATGACCGAATCTGCAGTTACATTGATCTCCGGGGTGGGGTTTACCCATATTATTATTGTGGTATCCCGGCCATTCAAACAATCAACACCTCCGTCATCAGGTGTGATCCGCGGGGTAAAGTGATACTCCACTTTATGTACTATCGTATCGCTGTTGGTCAGGGTCTCA
>JAHEEC010000018.1 GCA_024640885.1 Bacteroidota bacterium
ATCCCCAGTTCACCCCAGCGGGCGATGATATCTTCCTTTACCTGTCCGGTCATCCCGGGTTGCTGTGCTCCCCTGGTCCTGGGTGTGTGTGAATAGGGATCGGTGGGGAAGGCTCCATATACCTCAGGGGGCTTGTTCAGCCCGATACCCTCCCTGACCTCATAATAGTGCCCGGCGAGCCTTTCAAGGATCACCCCCGGATTGCCCTGGGCATGGGCCCTGTAAAAGGTCTCGCCGACAGCCAGGAGCAATTTGGAAACCATGTGCCAGTAGATACTGCCCAGACCTTCATAACCGTAAAAGGTCCCAGACCGGCCCGTAAAAGATTGGTGATCGAATACCTCCTCGTACAGGTCCAGGATGGTCCCGGCCTCCTGCTGCACAAGGCCGGTAAACTCTTCAGGAAGTGCCTCAAGGGCCTTTTTCAGGAGTCCGGCATTCCTGAAATTCCCGTTAAAATGAAAATCCCCGTTCTCATCCTGCAACACAACCTCTTTATTGGAACGGGAAACCAGGGCTTTCAGCAAAGGTGAACGGGCAACTTTATCCGAGGGGATCCGGTTTTTTTCCATAAAGGCGGGCAGGTTTCTTTCCGGGTAGAGGATATAGCTCAACTGGTCCTCCCGGAAAAGGCTGCTTTTTTTCAATGCATCCAGCAGAACCACAGCCTCTTCCGCATTTAAGCAACCGGCACCCAGCACCGCCACCTGTCCCTCCAGCATTTCGTATAACCGGCGAAGTGCCACCCCATCCCCCTCCAACCCGATCAGGTTATAGGAGTGGAACAGGTGATCACTTCTCCTGTTGGATTCGATGGTCATGTCTACCAGCTTCAGTGAAGTGTCCAGGAATTCCAGGATCAACGGTATCCCTGTCCGGACTTTTCTTCCTGAAAAACCTTCTTTATAAATTTGTCCCCTGTAATCACTTCCAGCCTGTCCCAGCTCATCCATGCATACTTTTCTTCCCCGGGGGGTAAGTACGGCCTCTCCACGTGACAACTGATCATTGATAATCAATGAAATCCGGGTCAGGAAGTCTGCCACCTCACCGGAGAGGGTTACTGATTCCAGCTCCGGGTTTGAAAGAAGATCCCTGCAGAAAACCAGGAAAGCCCGGAGATAATAGGTGGTGACCATGGAAACCCCATATCCCACCAGTGCGTTGTTGGCATCGTTCCATTCCGGCCGCTGGGTGTTCATCCAGATCCCTGCTCCCGGAATGAAATTGGATAATTTGGAGAGGATGGTCACCAGCAACTTCTCTGCCAGGTTCACATGGATCACCTGCCCGCCGGAGTTCCAGAGCAATTTCCCGTCAGATCCTGTGGCACCCACCCTCCTGGTGATTTCATCATTTAATGCGGCATCAAATGCGATGGTCTGACGCGGATCGGCCAGGATCTCCCCATATGGCCTGACCCTGTAGGGCACGTTGGCATAACTGAACATTTCCTGGGTCAGGAACCCGTGGAGGCGACCGGGATGATGCTGCACGGAGATCTCCAGGAACCTGAGCAGGTATATGATCTGGTGGTCACCCCAGTACCCGATGTTTGACCAGGGATCGGATGGATCGGGGACTTCCCAGTCTATGCCGTTCCGGGTGATCCGGTAGGGATTATAGCCATCAGGAGTTGACGCGTTCACGAACTTGCAGATCATGCTTTCCACAACCTCCGGAAAGGAGAGGCTCAGGGCTTCCCAGTTCTGGAAAATATCTCTCCAGTTTCCCTGGTAATCAAGTTTCCTGCTGCCGTCTTCCTTCCGGTTCTCGATTGAAAACCTGTTCCATGGACGGCTGGGATCACCATGCCGGCGGCTGAAGGTGAGCGCCAGGTATTCGTAACAGAGCCTGGTCAGCCCGGCTGATTGTTGTGCCCTGGCTTTCTCCAGCAGGCCGATGTAATTCAGCCTGTCACCTGTGGCCTCCAGCATTCCGGTGGCTTGCTGAAGAGATCCCCTGTTGGAATGCTCCACAAAAGAGAGAAAATCATCTCTGGGCACGCTATAATTCTCTGTGAAAAGCCCGCCCCGCATCACATTGAACAGCACATTGGTAAGGTGACGGGCCGTACTCAGCTCATCATTTGTAGATTGAAAAGCATCCGATGAGGCCACAATTCGCAATAAATCCTCACCGGTTTGATCAATTTGATGATCCAATAATTTCCTGATCCCTCTTTCCGTCCCGAGCAATTTGATCAGCCCGGCAAGGTCTGCAGCATCCTGGTTCACTTCAGCCACCATGTTCCACTCCCTGATCTCCCCAGGTTCGATTTCAAACCGTGCATTCAGGAAATATGCACCCCTGGTGGCTTTGATATCGAGCTCCTGCTCCACTTCATATCCCGATCTGAAACGGTCCAGCTGCCTGCTGGAGAGCAGAATGGTGGCATTTTCAAACCCTTCAGACCACACACTGTTGATTTTCAGGGCCTCGGAGGGTTCAGCGGTATCAGCCGGTATGGAGCTGAGCCGGTAGATCCCCAACCTGACCTCAGGGATCAGTTCCTGCCTCTTATAGGCATCAAGCAGGTTGCTCGAAGTGGATTGAAGTCCGCTGTTCACACTCGAAGGCAATATATTTTGGATGCCGTCCAGCAGGTCCACCTCAACGGTGTGGGCACTGTGGTTCGTAAGACCGGATCTCCTCACAAACCCGAAGCGGTCGCTGTTATACCAGCCAATCCTGAAGGTGAGGGAGAGTTCCTCATTGATCTCTTCGAAGATCAGCTTATTGCCAGGAAGATTCTTGTAGAGGTTCCGCTTCACGGGATAGATCCCTGCACCCTTTCCGGCAAAGGGTTCCCAGAGTTTCAGTTTCGAATCCTGCCTGACCATGATCATGGTCCTGCTGCCGGTAATATCCTTATAATCGTGGATCTTATCTTCCGGGTAATATGGAAACAGTGCACCTTCGGAATTCCTGCGGCCAGCCGTGAGGGATCCGTTGCTGGAGATAAACATCCACTGGTCGGACGGACTCACGATGCTCATGAAGAAATCGGGCATCAGGTCATAATTGGATATCCTGTAGAACCTTTCACCTTCCAGCTCCACAAATCTGCCGCCTACCCGATCATCATTGACCCGTAAAGGCATATCTCCAATGAATACATTCCGCCTCTTCATATTCATGTACTTAAATTATACGCCAATCATGTCACAATTTTAAGGGCCCGCAACCACACTTACATGTTACTGCAATTCATACACCCTTACATAATCGATCAACAGCTTCTGGGAGGTGACACTTTCATCCATGCCCTGGGCACCGCCCCATCCGCCTCCCATGGCAAGGTTCAGGATGATGTTCTGGGGCTCATCGAAGGGCCATGTAAGTGAATCGGCATTGTCGTTGTAAGTGAAATAAAAGAGATCATCCACATATGCTTTGATATAATCGGCGGTCCATTCAATCCCATATAGGTGAAAGTCCTCCTGCATCTGCTTCACATCGGTAATGGCCGTAGGCTGGTTGTTGTTCTTAAAATAATAGGCGCCGCAATGGATGGAAGCATGTGCCTTCCCGTCACCGGTTTCATCGTCGATTTCAAATCCCACACTTTCCATGATGTCAATCTCCCCGCAATAGGGCCATGACAATTCATCCCTGTAGACATCGCCAAGGGTCCACCCGGCAGACCAGTTTCCCCGTTCTACAGGCACGCTGGCCCGGAACTCAATCTTTCCGTGTATAAAACTGGTTTTGCCCCTGGTGGTAAGCCTGGCCGAGGTCCACTTCTGTCCCATCTCCCCTTTGCGGGCCTCGATGACCAGGTTACCCCCTTCAACCCTGGCATTTTCCAGTCGATCTTCGGTATAATACTGGAGCTCGTTGTTTCCCCAGCCCCAGTTGCCAATATCGTGGATCCATTTTGTGGTATCGGGAAGTCCTTCATACTCAAATTCATCGGACCAGACCACCACCCATTCGTCCCCGTCGGTTCGCTGGGTAAGCACCTTCGGCGTGATCTGGTGCTCCTTCAGCAATTCAAAGCTGATCCAGTCCACACTTGCCGCACCACCCGCCACGTGAAGCTTCATTGGATGGGTCCCCTTGTTCAGGGGAGAACCATCTTTGGTAAGTGACACAAAACCATCCACGGTAACCCCATCGGCATAGGCCATGTTACCCGTAATATTATACTGGCGCCCATCCTTGTTCTCAATGTAATCCTCGATCCAGCAGGAGGCCTTCGCCGAGGATCCCGAACTTAAGCGGACGGTCGTCCTGTACCTCCCGGCCTCTGCCACAGGCGCCTCAAAGGTCACCCAGCCATCCGGAGGGATCACCACCACCTCTTCGCCGGACTCCATTGTCGAAGATTCAATCTCACCGCTGGAGTTGGTGTAATCTTCCATTTCAATCCGGATCCCGGTCACCTCAACGGATGCATCCTTTTCTGTGGATCTCCCGCCGGGAGCACGGTTACAGGCGGTCCAGCTTACCAGGGCCATGCCCGACAACAACAATATATAAAGGGATTTCAGTTTCATCTTATAAAAATTTTTCGTTGACTACGCAGATTTATGATTTGACAAGGATCTTTTCAAGTTCTTCAAGGGATTTTCCCTTGGTTTCAGGAACCATTAAAAGGACAAAAACCAGTCCCAGTGCACCGAAGATCCCGTATATCAGGAATGTGCCTGCAGTACCCAATGTGGCCAGTTCCCAGGGGAAAACAAGCTGGACGGAGAAACTGACCAGGGAATTGATGAAGCCCACAAAGGAAATGGCCAGTCCTCGGATCCAGTTCGGAAAGAGTTCCGAGAAAAGAACCCACATGACCGGGCCTATGGAAACTGCAAATGAAGCCACGAAACCCATGATCCCGATCAGGATCAACAGCGGGTTCATATCGATGGCCCCGGCAATAAGTTCTGATTCATATGCCTTTAAAACGGACGGTTCCAGGATTTCACTCAACTTGACCTTGAATTTCACATCACTGTCAAATTGTTGATCCTGAATGGTATAAAGCACCTCTTTATTGATCTCATCGGGCAGCCCCGCGATGGTTTCCTGGGTGAGCTTGTAGGTAGCCGAATTGAATCCGGCAGCCAGCAGGAACATGAAGAGCGCAATTCCCCCGAGTCCAATGGCCAGCAGGGGTTTTCTTCCCAGCCTGTCAATAAACAGGATGGCCACCACGGTAAACAGAAGGTTGGTAAGGCCCACCAGGATTGCCTGGGAGAAGGATGCATCGGTGCCTATGCCCGATTGCTCAAAGATCATGGGTGCGTAGAAGAAGACCGAGTTTATACCCGTGATCTGTTGCAGGATCCCCACCCCTAAACCGATGACCAGGACCAGCTTCAGAGCCGGTTTGAATAACTCTCCAAGGGGTACTTTCTCCTTCTTCTTCCCTGAAAGGAAACTTTGTTTGATATTTTCATACTCCTTCGCCGCTTCTTCCTCTTCATTGGCCCTTTTCAGAATCACAAGGGCTTCTTCGTTCCTTCCCTGCATCATAAGCCACCTGGGGCTCCGGGGGACAAAGTAAAGTGATACGAAATAGAGTATGGCAGGCAGGGTCTCCACACCCAGCATCCACCTCCAGTTGTATTGCCCTAAACCCAGTTTACCGACCCAGGAGGCTTCGGAGGAACCCAGTTTAAGGATCAGGTAATTGGTAAAAAATGCAACCGAGATGCCGATTACAATATTCAGCTGGTTGAATGAGACCAGCCGTCCCCTCATGCCGGGAGGGGAGATCTCGGCAATAAAGACCGGGGCGATGATGAGCGATGAACCCACTCCCATCCCGCCGATCATCCTGGCAATGACCAGGGTGGTAAAGTTGGGGGCAAAGGCTGATCCCACGGCGGATACCGAAAAGAGTACCGCTGCCCACTTGAGCACCGTCCTTCGGCCGATGCGGTCACTGATGGGACCTGCTGCCATCATGGATAGCGTGGCCATCAGCGTCAGGCTGCTCACTGACCAGCCAAGCTGGATCTTGGACAGGTCGAACTGAGGTTCAATAAACTTGACTACTCCTGAAATCACAGAAGCGTCGAATCCCATCAGGAATCCACCCAATGCCACGATCAACGCCACACGAATGGTGTACAACTGGCTCTTTTTCATAGAATTTAAAATTTTAGGGTAAAAATTGCACTAATCCAGCTCCTTTGGTTCCCAGCCCGGTTCATACTCCCTGGACCAGTATTTCTTCATAATCTCCTGGTCAAGGATCCTCCCACTTTCAGGATCACACTCCAAAGATTGTCCCGTACGATAGGCAATGTTGGCCAGGTGATTGAGGTGCGAGGACATGGCTGCCTCTTTCAACACAGAATTTGGAGAGGCCTTTCCATTGACCGTGTTCACGAAATTGTGAATATGACTGGTGGTAATGCCACCTTCTCCGCCGAGGCCCGTGGTAACGCTCTCGGTCTCCTCTCTCTCTTCCCTGACCAGGCTGTTTTTCAGGTCAAAAACCTTGAAACCGTTCCGGCTGATGCTCACTGTTCCTTTGGACCCGTATACGATATTTCCGCGATCAACGCCATAGGCACTGAAGCCTGTCCTGCTCCTTCCATCCCATCGGATGCTTTTACCCCCCGGGTAGTTAAATGTCACGTCCATGGTGTCGTACATGGTCCAGTCGTCCTCCACAAAATAGTATTTCCCCGCATTGCAGAATACCCCCTGGGGATTTTTCACCTGGAGGACCCACCTGGCCACGTCAAATTCATGGGTGGCATTGTTCCCGGTTTCACCGGTACCCCAGGGCCAGAACCAGTGCCAGTTGTAATCAAAATAGATGTCTTTGAATGCCTGCCTTGGGGCAGGTCCCTGGAACAATTCCCAGTCAAAACCTTCGGGCACCGGGATCACCTTGCCATTTCCGATGCTGGTCCGGCTGTTTGTATAATGGGCAAGCACATGGTAGATCTCCCCGATCACTCCCTCATGGAGCTCCTGTACGATCTTGCGCGCAGTGGCCTGGGATCGTTGCTGGGTTCCCATGAACACCACCTTGTTGTATTTCTTCTCATAGGCGAGGAAAAGTTCACCTTCCCTCGGGTTGTGGGTCAGTGGTTTCTCTACGTAGACATGTTTTCCGGCCTCCAGGGCCAGGAATGAACCCGGTGCATGCCAATGGTCCGGGGTAAGGTTAAACACCGCATCCACCTGGTCATCATCCAGGATCTCCCTGAAGTTGTTAATCGCTTTGGGGACATACCCCATGGGTTCCTTCAGTGAGGCTGCATAATTCTCCCTCCGTTCTTTCACCACATCGCAAACATATGCGATGTGCAGAGACGCATTCAGGTCCCCGAAGGATGGGCGAAGGGCTTCGGCCCTCCTCATGCAACCGATCACACCCACATTCAACCGGTCGTTGGACCCCAGGATCCGCCGGTAGCTCTTTGCAGACATGGTGGCGCCTCCCAGGGTGATCCCGGCGGTTACGGCCCCTGTCTTCCTGAGAAAATCTCTTCTGTTTTCATTTTGCATGGGATGCTTTTTTTGATGAAGTCCCAATTTCGCAACCATCCTGATAAAAACAAAGAATATGGGCCAATATTTCTCACCCGATAGGGTAATAACCTTCAAACTGCATCTTATATTTATGGTCTCATTGAAATTTCTTCCATCCATGAAATCACATTCCATGAATAGATATTCACTCCGGATCCTCGCTGTGCTCTCAGGGCTTGCCCTTCTCTCCTGTGACCGGACAGGAAATAAGATTGCTCCTGAACCCGGTATTGCCGATCTATCGGGACCCTACCTGGGACAGACACCCGATACACTGCCCGCACTGTTTGCCCCAGGGGTCGTTTCCACGGGCATGTTTACGCGTGATGTGGCCATCACCCCCGACGGGAAGGAGATCTACTTCTGCGTGGCCCTCGGGAACTATACCTACTCCACCATCCTCTTCACCAGGGAAGTGGATGGTAAATGGCTTGCCCCTGAGATCGTTCCCTTCTCGGGAGGACCGGGAGTGATGGATTTCGAACCGGCGATTACACACGATGGTGCAAGGCTCTATTTCCTTTCCACCCGTCCCGACGGGGATGAACCGCCGGGTGATGAGGATATATGGTTTGTGGAGAGAAGCGGGGATGGGTGGGGACCTCCCCGGAACCTCGGAGAGCCTGTAAATACCGAAGGAGGGGAGTTTTTTCCATCGGTGACCCTGGACGGGACCCTCTATTTCACAAGAAATGAAAAGGGAAGCGCCCTGAACCAGGTCTTCCGCAGCCGTTGGAAAGATGGATCTTTCCAGGAACCCGAACTGCTGCCCGGCCAGGTCAATTGCGGTACAAACCGTTTCAATGTCTTCGTCTCGCCCGATGAAAGCTATGTGATTGTTCCTGCGGTGGGTATGGAAGATGCTTTCGATGGGGTGGACTACTACATTGTATTCAGGTCCAAAGAGGACCGGTGGTCAGTCCCCATCAACCTGGGAAATGAGGTGAATGCCGACAATGCCAGGGGATGGTCACCCTATGTCTCACGGGACGGGAGCACCTTCTTCTTTATGGCCAGCCGTACCATGGAGATTGAACCGGAGGAGTGGAACTACAATCATTTAAAAACACTCTACAATTCTCCAGGCAATGGCAACGCTGCGATCTACTGGATGGATGCCGGATTTCTCATGAAGCTGAAAGCCCGGGCAAGGTTTGAGTAAGTGGCGGTATCTTTTTTTGGCTTTTAATATTACATTTGAAAGCCAAACCCGATGATTGTGCCCGTCAAAAAGATTATTCAGGGAATTATCCTCCTTTTTGCCCTCTATTGTCCCTCGATTTCCCAGGAACATGTGAAAGCGGTCAGGTTTGAGACGCCGCCGCACATTGACGGGCTCATCAGCGAGGAGGTGTGGAAGCAGGCCATCCCTGTGACCGAATTTATCCAGAGGGAACCCCATAACGGTCAGCCCTTCACGGAAAAAACCGAGGTCTATATCGGGTTTGATCACCTCAACCTTTACATTGCCTTTCGTTGCTACGGCGATCCACAATTGATCACCGCAAAGGAGCTGGCCCGCGATGTAAGCCTGGGGAACGACGACCGCATCCAGGTGATCCTGGATACTTACCATGACCACCGCAATGGCTACTGGTTCCAGGTGGGTCCCCGGGGATCCATCGGAGATGCCTTTGTGAGCGAGAACGGGGCTTCCTTCAATAAGGCCTGGGACGGTTTATGGACGGGCAAAGCCCGGATCCACAGCGAGGGATGGGATGCCGAAATGGCTATCCCCTTCAAGACCCTGGGATTTAAGAAGGGTCAGGAGCAATGGGGATTGAAGCTGATCAGGAATTACATGCGCAACCAGGAGATCGGTTACTGGCCGGTGGCCAATCTGAACTCTTACCGATTCCAGGTCTCAGACGCGGGGGTCATGGAGGGACTGGAAGGGATCACCCAGGGTGTGGGGCTTGACATTGTTCCCTATGCACTGACAGGAGCCGAATACCGGCGTGAGGACCAGGCCACGGATCCACTGCTCAATGCCGGATTTGAAGCCTATTATAACATCACCTCCAACCTGAAGGCCGCCATCACGGTCAACACCGATTTTGCACAGACCGAAGTGGACCAGCAGGAGATCAACCTTACCCGGTTCAACCTCTATTACCCCGAAAAAAGGGATTTCTTCCTGGACGGGGCCAGCAACTTCAACTTCGGGATCAACGGTGACCAGGAGAACGGGTGGAACAACAGGCTGATCCCATTCTTTTCAAGAAACATAGGTCTGGACTCAGCAGGCAGGCCCATACCCCTCCAGTACGGAACGAAAATTACGGGCCAGGCCGGTCCCTGGAACATCGGTGCCATGTATATGAAGGACCGCCGGGAAGGATGGGATCACTCCCATTTTGTGGTGACGCGGATCTCCCGGAACTTCGGGGACCAGTCCCAGGCAGGCCTGATCTCCACCTATGGGAATTCCATGTCGGATCTGCCCAGTTACCTGGTGGGGCTGGACCTGAAGCTTGGAACCTCCAGGTTCAGGGGGAACAAGAACATGGCATTTACCATGTACGGATTGAAATCCCATACGGTGTTTGAGGATCCCTCTACCGGTGACGCCGGAAGGGAGCTGGCTTTTGGGGCCGAATTCGTCTATCCCAACGACCTCCTGTTTTTCCGGTTGGGCCACATGCAGATCCAGGAGAATTTCGTGGCCGGGATCGGGTTTGTACCCCGGTCAGGGGTTCGCCAATCCTACGGAGAGGTGATGGTGGGTCCAAGGCCCGAGAAATGGGGGATCATGCAGATAAAAGCGGGAACAGGGATGGATCATATTTCCTCATTTGATGGGCAGCTGCTCACCAGGGAGTGGAACGCCACCCCCCTTTCAGTCAGGTTTCTTTCGGGAGACCAGGTGATCTACAAAATGACCTCCTCCTATGAGTACCTGGATGAACCGTTCCAGATCTACCAGGAGCACGTGATCCCCGAAGGATCTTACAGTTTCTTCTGGCACACCTTCTCACTTCACTCGGCGGAGCGCCGGAATGTATGGGGGTGGCTGGATTACAGAACAGGGGAATTTTTCAACGGGAACAGGAACGAGATCAAGCTGAAGGCAGGGTACAAGGTGGTGGTCCCCCTCTTTGTGGGCGGAGAAGTGGTCAGGAACCACATCACCCTGCCCGATGGGGCATTTACAGCCAACATATACCGGCTGAACCTCAACATCCTGTTCAGCCCCGATATCACCCTCTACAACTTTGTCCAGTACGACAGCAAGTCAGAAACCATCGGCTGGCAATCCAGGTTCCAGTGGATCCTGAAACCCGGCAGGGAGATCTTCCTGGTCTGGAACAGCATTGCCAGGGATCCCTATGAAAGGTTCCAGCTGGATGAAGCCGGTGTGAGGCTCAAGGTGAAATTCACCGTCAGATTTTAATGGAAATCCTTATTCATAATGCAGCGCAATGGCCGGATTGATGCGCGCTGCCTTCAGCGAGGTGATTGTCACCGTCACCATGGCTATGAGGATGGCCAGTATTGCCGCTGCAATAAATAACAAGGGCTGAAATCCCACGTTGTAGGGGAAATCCCGTAACCAGTCCTGCATCATGAAGTAGGCTGCCGGCATGGCAATGGCGATTGCGATGGCCACAGCATAACCCACACTGCTGGATATAACCGTAATGATGTTGCCCTCTGTGGCCCCCATAACCTTCCTGATCCCGATCTCACGAATCCGCTTCTGGGAGTTATAGAGGGTCAGTCCGAACAAACCCAGGGAAGCGATGAATATGGCAAGGATAGAGAAGATCAGGGTAATGGTCCCGGTCCGCTTTTCCTCGGCATAGTATTTATTGAGCTGCTCGTCCAGGAAAAAATATTGCAGGGGTTCATCACCGGCAAACTCTTTCCATAACGATTCCAGATGATCCAGCCCCGCTTCAATGTGATCCTTTCCATCTGCCAGCCTCAGGGTAATGTACCCATGCCAGTCCCAGTCCTGAGGTTTCAGCATAATGATCTGGGCCCCGATCTCCTCCTTCAGGCTTGAGAAGTGATGGTCCTTGACAATCCCGACAACCCTGAGCTCATCCGTAAATCCCTGGTCGGTGGGCCTGAGCAGGCGTGTGTTCAGTGGATCTTCCAGGTTATATTTCCGGATGGCCGATTCATTGATCAGACAGGCAGATGAATCCCCGGGAAAATCCTCGGACAGGAACCTGCTGTCGGGGGTGGCCAGGTCGAAATGAAATGTTTCCTGAAAATCCTCATCAGTGTAGTAAACAAAAAACATGGCACTCTCTTCCGGGGGCCTGCCCTTGATCCCAAAAGTGCTGTTGCTGTTGGTGGCTCCCAGGTAGGCTGTTGAATTGGTGGCCTGGAGGATGGAGGCATGCTTGGTGAGTTCATCCTTGAATACCTGGATCTGTCCATCCAGGGGGTGCAACCGCTCGAGCACCACAAGTTGTTCCTTGTCAAATCCCAGTTCCTTGTGGGTCATAAACCTGAACTGCCAGTAGATGACCAGTGTTCCTGCAATGATGACGATGGAGATGGAGAACTGGATGATCACCAGGGCGTTCCTGAGCCAGGTGGTTCCGTTTTTGGCACTTGCATTGCCCTTCAGCGCAAAAATGGGTTTGAAGGAGGCCAGTACAAAGGAGGGATAACTTCCGCTCAGCAGGCCCACCAGGATTGCCAGCACCAGGAATGCCGGGATCATGTACCACCTGAAAATATCCCCATATTCAAGGTTCATCCCCACCAGGTTGTTAAAAGGGGTAAGCAGCAATGACACCAGACCGAGGGCGATCACCAGTGACAGGAGGCTCAGCACCACGCTTTCCGCGAGAAACTGCCTGATCAGCTCCTTTTTGCCCGATCCGACCACCTTTCTGAGGCTCACCTCCTTGGCCCTGCTGAGTGACCTGGCCGTACTCAGGTTCATGAAATTGATGGAGGCAATCACCAGCACGAAGAAAGCGATCACCCCGAAAATTACAAGGTAGGACCGGTTCCCGATGGGCCGGTATCCTACCTCGTTGGGCAGGTCGATCCCCTGGTCGAGGTGAATGTCCAGAAGGGGCTGGGTATACATCCCGTACTCCCCCCCTCCTTCCTGAAACTCCTCCGGAGAGATTCCCATGATTTGTTCCAGTTGTGGCCTGATGTTCTCGATCAACGAGGCATTGATCTTCTGGTCCAGTACCTCCTTGTCGGTCCCAGGTTGCACCAGGAAATAGGTCATCATCCAGTTGTTGAACCAGAAGGTGCCCCTGCTCCTTTCATCGGAAGAGTAGGAGGCGATAAAATCATAGTCAAAATGGGAGGTCCTTGGCGCATCCTCAACCACCCCGGTCACCCGGTAGAGGTCCGATTCATTGTTCAGGGCAATGGATTTCCCAATGGGATTTCCGTCAGGAAAATACTGGTACACTTTAGATTCGGAGATGACCATGGTATTGGGTTCATCCAGGCATGTGGAGGGATCCCCCTCCAGCAGCCGGATGGTAAATATTTCGAAAAAGGTGGAATCGGCAAGCATCACCGATTTCTCCAGGAATTTATTATCTGGTTCCGCCCACATCAGCATGTTGGCGAAAAAATCGAACCGGCAGAAATTCTCGATCTCGGGAATCTCTTCGAAAAAAGTGGGGCCCGCCACCGGGCTGTTCCACGCCCCGGTAAACTCCTCACCTGCCATCTTCCCGTGGATATAGAGCCGGTAAATATCCGCTGAACGTTCATTGAACCGGTCGTAACTGGTTTCACTGATGATGTAAAGGATGATAAAGATGGCACTTGCCAATCCGATGGCCAGTCCGGAGATATTGATTGCATTAAAGGCCTTGTTCTTTCCCAGGCTCCGGATGGTTACCCTCAAAAAATTCTTCCACATGTGATTATTTTCTTTATAACTATTGAATGTTTACTCATAATGAAGGGCAATGGCGGGATTGATCCTGGCTGCCCTCAGCGAGGTGATGGTCACAGTCACCATGGCAATGACAATGGCCAGGAGCGCCGCTGAAATAAAGAGTATTGGCTGGAATCCCACATTGTAGGGGAAATCCCTCAACCAATCCTGCATCATAAAGTAGGCTACCGGCATGGCGATCACAATGGAGATACCCACCGCATAGACCACACTCTTGGTAATGACCGAAACAATATTGGATTCTGTGGCACCCATCACCTTCCTGATCCCGATCTCCCGGATCCTTTTCTGGGAGTTATAAAGGGTGAGACCGAATAATCCCAGTGAAGCAATGAAGATGGCCAGGATGGAGAAGATCATGGTCACCGTACCCGTTCTTTTCTCCTCGGCATAGTACTTATCCAGCTCCTCATCCAGGAAAAAATACTGGAACGGTTCGTCATTGGTAAACTCCTTCCACTTCTCTTCCATGTGTTTCAACCCGGCTGCAATATTTTCCTTACCGGGAGCCAACCGGACCGTCAGGTAACCCGCCCAGTCCCAACCCTCTGGCTTGAGGATGACAATCTGCGCGCCCACTTCATGTTTGAGGGTAAGGAAATGGTAGTCGCTCATCACACCGACGATCCTCATTTCAGTAAATTCGCTGGGACCCGATTCGTTGAGAATGGCCTGGTTGAGCGGATCTTCCAGGTTGTATTTTTTAACAGCGGCTTCATTGACCAGGCACGCTGATGAGTCTGAGGAAAACTCCCTGGAAAAATACCTGCTGTCGGGAGTGGCCAGGGTGAACCGGTAGGTATCCATGAAATCCTCATCGGTCCAGTAGGTAAAGAAAAGCGCAGCCTCTTCCGGCGGCCTGCCTTTGATCCCGTAGGCATTGTTGTTATTGGTGGCCCCAAGATATCCGGTTGAATTGGTGGCTGCAAGGATTGAATTGTGACCGGTGAGTTCCCGTTTAAAGGTCTGAATTTCCTGGCCCGTGCCCAGGGGATGGATGCGGTCCATCACCACCAGCTGCTCCTTGTCAAAACCCAGGTCCTTGTTGGTCATGTACTTGAATTGCCAGTAAATCACCAGGGTGCCTGCAATAATGATGATGGAGATGGAAAACTGGATGATGACCAGGGCATTCCTCAGCCAGGTGGTCCCGTTCTTGGCGCTGGCATTTCCCTTCAGGGCAAAGATGGGTTTGAAGGAGGCCAGCACAAACGAGGGATAACTGCCGCTCAGCAATCCCACCAGGATGGCCAGTATCAGGAAAGAGAGGACCATGTACCACCTGAAGATATCACCGAATTCAAGGTTCATTCCCACGAGGCTGTTGAAAGGATTCAGCAGGACAACCACCAGCAACAGGGCGATCAATAGCGAGATCAGGCTCAGGAATACACTTTCAAAAAGAAATTGCCGGACAAGCTGCTTCCGGTCCGAGCCCACCACCTTCCTGAGGCTCACTTCCTTGGCCCTGCTCAGGGACCTGGCGGTGCTCAGGTTCATGAAATTAATGGATGCAATGACCAGGACAAAAAATGCGATCAGGCCAAAAATTACCAGGTAGGAGCGGTTCCCGATGGGACGGAAGCCGATGTCGCTGGGGACCTCGATCCCTGTATCAAGGTGAATCTTAAGCAGCGGTTGTGAAAAAACACCATACTTTCCACCCGCTTCCATAAATTCTTCAGGGGTGATCCCCATGAACTCCACAAGCTGGGGGCGAATGTTCTCAATCAATGAAGCGTTTATTTTATCATCAAGAAGTTGCCGGTCAGCCCCGGGCCTTACCAGGATATAGGTCTGCATATGGTTGTTGAACCAGCTGGTCCTGCGGCTCGATTCATAGGTGGAGTAGGAACAGATAAAATCGTAATAGAAATGGGATGTCCTTGGAGGATCCTGAACCACACCAGTAACCCGGTAGAGCGTGGAATCGTTATTCATGGCAATGCTCTTCCCCATGGGATCCCCCCCCGGAAAATATTGTTTCACCTTGGACTCGGAAAGGAGAATGGTATTTGGCTCGTCAAGGCAGGTGGCCGGATTGCCCCGAAGCAGATCAATGGTAAAAACTTCAAAGAAAGTGGAGTCTGCATACATGATGTGACCTTCCAGGTATTTGTTTTCCGGATCGACCCACATGAGCCGGTTGTTGGCGAAATCCATCCTGCAATAATTCTCGATCTCAGGAATCTCTTCGTGGAAAGTGGGACCGAAGATGGGACTGTTCCATGCCCCCTTGAACTGCTCCCCCGCCATTTTTCCATCCAGATAAAGCCTGTAGATGTCAGCCGACCGTTTATGGAAGCGGTCATAACTGGTCTCGGTGATAATATATAGAATGATAAAGATGGCACTGGCCAGGCCGATGGCCAGGCCCGAAATGTTGATCACGTTAAATGCCTTGTTCTTGCTGATGCTCCGGATGGTGACTCTAAGAAAATTTTTCCACATGGGTTTTGGATTTGCGGTAATATTTCAGAAACTGTGCCAATTGTGCTTAAATGCTATGTATCTGCTTTTTATACTTCAATCTTCCTTGGTTCAAAAGCCCGTTTCCGTACAGGGGTGCCCGGAATCGAACACTGGATTTTTCAACCCTTTTATCCTATATTGGTTATCTTTAATAAGACGCCATTCCATTAATTTCTGTTACAATGAAAAAACATACCGTTTCCCGCCGCGAATTTGTCAAGTTATCGGCAGCCGCCGCTGCCGGCCTCACCATCATTCCCGGTTTCCGTTTCGGGATTGACCAGCTCCCCGCTCCCATGAAGAGGCCCTTCGGAAAGACTGGATTTGAGGTAACCACCCTGGGATTGGGCGGACAGGCCTCCCTTCAGTGGACCCCGGGGGACGTGGATCCTGTACCCATTATCCTGAAAGCGTTCCGGATGGGGGTGAACTATTTCGACACTTCCAACCTTTATGCCGACAGTCAGCTGAATTATGGCAAAGCCTTTCGGGAACTTCACCTGATCCCCGGGGTTCAGGGCTATGACAAGAAATTACGGGACTCCGTTTTCCTGACCACCAAGACGCACATACGGTGGGCAAAACCAGGATTTACAAATACCGACCAGGTGAGCAACTGGACCCAGGGCGACCATGGCCTGGGAGCCGTGGGGGATTTGAAACGGTCTCTTTCACAGATGTTCGGGGATGGCAAGGGAAATTACCCCGAGGGGGCCTATGTAAATATGATCCTCATGCACAGCCTCAATAATATGGACGAGGTGGATGTGCTTTACAAGGGACTGGAGACACCCCTCGATGTGGATGGGAATTTCGGGACCCTGGTGGCCATGCGGGATTTCAGAGATGGCACCAATCTTACCGGGTTGAATCCAATGAATGAAAGGCTGATCAGGCACATTGGTTTTTCGGGCCATCTGAACTCCCCTGCGATGATTGAGATGATCCAGCGTGATAAATATGAGATCCTTGACGGAATGCTTGTGGCCATCAATCCCAACGACAAACGGTACCTGAACCACCAGTACAATGTGATCCCTGTGGCCCGGGCAAAAAACCTGGGGATCATAGCCATGAAAGTTTTTGCCGATGGTGCCATGTATGACAAGGAGGCACGCTGGTCAAGCACGCCTGCGGATGTGGTTCGCACCGTGGGGACCAGGGAACTTCCAAGCAAGCCGCTGGTGGAATATGCCCTTACCACTCCGGGGATCCACACTGCCATCATTGGGATCGGGCAGATCTCCGATGACAACCTGAAGTGCCAGCTCGTGCAGAATTATTATGCTGCACAGGTTGCCCCCGATGGCATGGATCAAACGAAACGGCTGAAAATTGAGCAATCCACCGCAATTGCCAAAGGCGGAATGACAAACTATTTTCAGCTTCCCAGGGCAGAGCTCTCTCCGCCCCGAAACGTCATGGCCAAATCAGGAAATGAGGTGCTTATTACATGGGACACAGCCTATGCCGCAGAGGCACCCCTTTCCCATTACGAGGTAATCAGGGATGGAAAAAAGGTGGGCACAATCCCGCATCAGCCCCAGATCTCCAAGGATCCTTTTGTTTTCAGGGATGAAACCCCCGGAGGATCCTACAAGGTCGTATCGGTCGACAGTGCCGGCCACAGGTCCGAAGGTGAATTACTGAATGTGTAGGGTCAGGTTTTGGCAAATCCCTTCCTGTCCATCTTGCCCCAGGAATTCTTTCTGAATATTTTATCGAGGTTCCCCTTGATGGACATCAACATGACCAGCGGGTGGTAAAAGAGTGGTTCCAGGAATGCGGTGCCTATGAGCCTCATTACATCGCGGCGCCGCTCATATTTATGGAACGTGACCTCTTCGAACAATACCGACCAGATGGAGAGGGAGACGGCAAAAAAGTATACAAAACCTGACAGGAGGATGAAAAATGGCCAGTTCAGTTTCCCCGAGATCGCCAGGAAGATAAACCACAGGATCCCCAGGAATTCAATGATGGGTGCCAGGTATTCAAACATAAGCCAGTAGGGATACCCCAGCAAGCCCAGCTTGCCGTATTTCCTGTTAAACAGGAGTTTCCGGTGGGTGATCAGTGTCTCGAGCGTTCCCCGGGTCCACCTGCTTCGCTGCCTGGCCAGCACCTTCACAGAGGAGGGAACCTCGGTCCAGCAAAGCGGGTCGGGAATGTATACCACATCATAGCTTAGATTATGATCGGACATGTACCTCCTGATGCGCACCACCAGCTCCATGTCCTCCCCCACCGTATCGGTCTTGTAACCTCCTGATTGGATCACAATTTCACGGTCGAACATGCCAAGTGCACCCGATATGAGCAATAATCCGTCCAGTTCACTCCATGCCATCCTGCCCATGAGAAATGCCCTGGTGTATTCCATGACCTGGGCCCTGGCCAGAAAATTTCTTGGCAGGTGCACTTTCTTGATATGACCTCCGGAAATCTCGCATGAATTAGCGATCCGGATCACCCCGCCTGTCCCGATCACCCTTTTATCCTTCGCTTCCATAAAGGGCTTGACCATTTTCAGCAGGGCATCAGGTTCCATGATGGAGTCAGCGTCAATACTGACCACCAGCTCATTTTTTGAAACGTTCAGCCCGGCATTGAGCGAATCTGCCTTTCCCCCATTCACTTTATCAATGACGGTGAGTCTTTTAAAAGACCTGTTCTGGGACTTATACACACCACGGATCCGTTTACACGGAAGCCTGTAATCAAAATAGTAGTTTACTTTTTCCAGCTCATAGGTCTTCACCATCTGCTCCATGGAATCGTCGGAACTCCCGTCATTGACCACGATCACTTCATAATTGTTGTAATAGAGTGACAAAAGGGTACGAATGTTGTCAATGATCGTGCGGCTTTCATTATAGGCCGGGGCGATCACCGAGAGGGTCGGCGCCAGGGGAGATGCCACAATGGAATTGTAGTCCACATAGCTGTTCTTTCTCAGGTATTTTCTGAGAGAGACGGCTGAGAAGATGGTGAGCATCAGGTAGGTGGTAAATACCATGGCAGTGATAATAAACACTGCGTGCAGCGCAAAAAATCTCAATATGTCAAGCACCTCTTTCATCACTAATAGATTCGACCATCCAGCACGTGCCGGATTATAATCTGGTAATTTTTATACTCTGACTTTGATTTCATCAGTTTGATAAGCATGGATATACCGGGTTCGTCTGTGTTTTCCATGGCTTTGGTGGCCAGGATCTGCAACTGCACATCCTCTTCCAGATCCAGGACCGACTTAAGAAAATGAAGGTGACGTTCATCGGGGATTTTGGCAAATGCATTCAGTATTTCCACTTTATTCTTAAACGATTCCTGTCCGTAGATCTTTTTCATGGCCGGCAGTGCACTTTTCAACCCGATCTCACCTGAAACCCTGAAGGCGGTTTGCCTCACATCCCCGTTTTCATGGCCGAAAAGCTTGATCACGCTGGAGCCGGCACCCTTCTGCTTGAACCACGAAACCATCTCAAGCGCAAAAATGACCACGCTGTCATTTTCTGATTCAAACCACTGCTTGAAAGCCGGGACCTTCAGGTTGTGCTGTATGAGCAGCTCATGGAGGGTTATCTGTTCCCAGATGGCAAGTGGTTTTTCCATGAAGCCAAGGAAGTGGTACGGATTTTCCTCCGACAACCCCACCAGTGCGATCTGGGCTTCCATCCTGAGGATCTCATTGTTTGAGTTGAGGCTGGCCAGTATAATTTCATTGGCATCCCTGATGTTCATGAATGCAAGCTCCCTGAACCCCTTCACATTTTCGTGCCACTTTTTGCTTTGGGCCTTATTCATACTGTCCTTCTTCAGGCCCAGCATCAGGTACAGCTCCCTTATGGTGTTTTTGATCTCCCCCTTCAGGTTAATGCTCAGATCGATCATCTGGTCTATTAAGAGCTGCCGGTTGAACCTGCTGGAGGCGATGCTTTCCAGCTCCCGGTATGCCTGCTCCCGCTTCTCCACTTCGAAAAGGTAATCCATCAACTGCAGCTGGAACTTCTCCTTCAGGTATTCTCTTAACTTTTGTTCACGCTCCATCCTGCCGCGGTTCAACAGGATGATGATCAGCAGGGTGACCAGGGTAACTATGGAGTAGATGATCACCACGTAGAGGATGGTGATAAACAGGGGGGATTTGTCAAACCTGAGCAGCATCTTTTCGGAATAGCTTTTCAGGAAGCTGCGATCCTGAAGACCCTCCTCCATCATCACCTTTTGGGCCGAATCAACTGCCACCTCAGTGGACGGGTCCTGACCTTGCAGAGGATTTGCACCCATGGAAAGCAGGGTCCAGAGCAGGAAGAGCAGCAGGTATTTTTTTATTTTCCTCACTTCATTAACCGGATGTAAAAGCCAATCCTCATATCAAACCTGTGGCGGTAGGCCGAAACATCAAACTCCTCATAGGCATAACCGCCCATAAGATTCAACCTTAGCCTGGGTTTTATCTGCTTTGAAAATTCAAGCCTTGCAGAGGTGGCATTCTGCCTCTCCAGGTCCGAGGCCACCAGCAAAGGTTCATCGGGGGCCGTGCCATACCCCAGGGTAAGAGAAAGGTAGTTGAACTTATCCTCCAGGTACCTCCTGGCGGTCAAATAATAGGAACCCGAAATCCCATAATCTTTGAAGAAGAGGTAGCTTCTAAGGGAGAAGTAGTAGTTTCCTGCATACTTTTCCCCTGATAATGTCAGGAAAGTAAAGGATTGATCCCAGTAAAAATATCGCAATCCCGCCGAAAGGCCGAATCCCCGAGGAAGCACCTGCCATATTTCCAGCGCAGCCCGATGCCGGGGAAGGTAATTGATCAAACCATCCGGCGAAAATCCATAGCCCACCAGGCCAGAGTTTTTCTTCCCAAAGTTCAGGTATGCATCCAGGTTCACCTGCAGGTCGGTGGAGGGATTGTTTGCCCCCCCGTGATAGCCGCCATTCACATAGGGTGACAGCACCCCCATTTTAAAAGGAATAGTTCCACCCACGGTGATCATATGCCAGTTCCTGGTGTAGGGCTGGTTGAAATGATCGTAGTAATAGTGAAGGAACACCTCTGCAGGATCATGGCTGCCCGCCAGGTAGCTCCTGGCAAGAAGATACTTCTCCCTGATCCCGGGGGAGTCCGGTTGCAGTTCCAGTGCCCGGGCAGCAACCTCCTCCAGTTTCACCCAGTCGTTTTCCCAGTAAGCAAGGTCCACGAGGATCTCATGCGCCTCAAAAAGATCCGGCTCTTTGGAAAGCACTTCATCAAGGATCGCATAGGCCGAATCGTATTGTGCTTCCCATCCATAGATCCTGGCCATGTACAAAGCCACATCAAAATTTTCAGGGTCCGATTCGAGGATGCGCCGACCAATGTAGAGGGCCGAATCATACTTTTGCTCCTCCGCAAGCATTTTCATCCTCTCATATCCCCATGGGGCCTGACCGTTAGATACGGGGGTATCCTGTGCAGAGAGATGATTCAGGAAAAAAACAAGGGGAATGAGCAGTAAGGTGGCGGAGCGCATTCGGTATTTTATTATTTTTTAGTTACAGATTTGACCATTTTGATCATTACTGCCGGATCGAAAGGTTTGGTCAGGTAGCCCACTGCCCCCAGTTCCTTGGCATGCTTAATGGTTTCATCCAGCGTAATTCCCGAAATGATGATCACGGGGATCTTCCTCTCCAGCTTTTTATTCACATACCTCACCAGCTCGAGTCCTTTGGTGTAGGGCATATTGATGTCTGTGATCAGGAGGTCGATTTTCTCCCGGTCAATGATCTCGATTCCCTGGTCCCCATCCATTGCGCTTAACACTTCATGACCGGTCTTGGTCAGTGCATAGGCGATGGTTTTAAGTGCAATGGGATTATCTTCACAAACAAGTATTCTCATGGATCCCATAGGAATTATATCTCAATAGTTTATGCGCTAAATCCTGCTCAGGTTACTTAACAGTCTGCGACAAAAAAAGTTGTCCCGACAAAGGTAAGAAAATTGATGATGCGCCCCGTGAAAAATTGCTAACGGATCACCCCCGATCACGTAAAAGCAACTCTATGTTCTGAACCCCCCGCTGTTCCATGATCAATTCTTTGTTGATCATGACCCTCTCTATGGTGGATTGGTCAAAATAGCGGATTGTAACCAGCTCCAGCCCCGTTTGATAAGCCACCTTAAATTTCTTCTCCAGGTCGTCCACAACCAGCCTCAGTCTCCTCTTGTCATTGTTCACAATCATTTTAAAACTGATGGCCGAATTCTGCATCAGGTTGATCTTCATCCCATGCTTGCCAAGGAATCCGAAAATCTCCTCCAGGTTGTTTTCATTGATGAAGGAGAAATCAAGGGGTGAGACCCGGATCAGTACCTGGTCCATTTTAAAGATGAAAGAGGGGGTCAGCTTTTCATAGGAAAGGTTGCCCACCAGGGTCCCGGGTGCATCGGGGTCCATGAAGGACCTCACGTGAAGGTTGATGTTCTTGTTCTGGAGTGGTTTTATGGTTTTGGGATGGATCACGCTGGTCCCGTAGTATGCCAGTTCAATGGCATCCAGGTAGGAAAGTTTTTCAAGCAAGACTGTATCATCAAAATATTTTGGGTCTGCATTTAAAACACCCGGCACGTCTTTCCAGATGGTCACACTCTCGGCCTTTAACATAAAGGCCAGAATGGCTGCCGTGTAGTCCGAACCCTCCCTGCCCAGTGAGGTGGACTGGTCATTGATGGTGGACCCGAGGAATCCCTGTGTAATGAGTATCTTTTCACCGTTGAAACTAAATTGTTCCTGAACCAGGCTCGAGGATAGTTCCCAGTCCACGCGGGCTTCTCTCCACTGGCTGTCGGTCTTGAGAGAACGACGGACATCAATCCACCTTGTGGCAAGGGCCGCCCTGTTCAGGTAATGGCCGATAATGGTACTTGACAGCAATTCTCCGAAACAGATCACCTGATCGTAATCAAAGTCATAATTCAGTGTGGGGCTTTTTTCCAACCGCCGGGACAGCTCCTCAAAAAGGGCAGCAACTCCTTCATATACGGGATGATCCTCCTCCTCAAAAAGACTATTAATTATCTCATAATGATACGCTTTCAGGGACTGGAACTCCGCGTCCCACCCTTCGCGGTTGTTTCCTGCATAATGATCGATAATGCGCTCGAGTGCATTGGTGCTCTTGCCCATAGCAGAGACCACCACCACGATCTCCGACTTCTCAAATCGCTGCAGGATGTTTACTATGTTTCTAACAGCTTCAGCACTTTTTACGGAAGCCCCTCCAAATTTGAATACAAACATGCCCGTCCTATTTAAATTCGTTAATTCTGCATCAAAATTAGCAATAGGAAGGATACAATAAAATTACATGTAGGTAATATATGCCTGCCTTCTGCATCTTTTTTGGCTCCACTCCCGCAAGCAGAGGAGCCACCCCGGTGGCTGCCAGTCCGGTAAACGTGTTCGGCAGATTATTAATGGTTGATCTGACGGAGCTCAGGCAGATCCGCTGCGGTGATGTCATCACCGTGGAGAAGGCAAATTAAATCCCAGGTGGAGCAAACGGGCAATGCGCTCCCCTGTCCTGACCAGCAATTCTTCAGCATGGGTGATTGCATAATCAAGGTCCGAAGGTTTTTCCTGGATGGAGATGATCACCTGGAAGCCCATGTCAACCATTGATTTGGAATCATTTTCAATGCTCCCGGCAACTCCCACCACCGGTTTGCCGTGCTTGCCGGCTAGCTGAGCCACACCGTAGGGAGTCTTTCCATTTTGCGTCTGACCATCCATTCTCCCCTCCCCGGTAATTACCAGATCGGCCCACCTGATCTTCTCTTCCAGTTCCACGGTTCCTGCGATCATGTCAAATCCCTTCATCAAACTTGCCCCCAGGAAGGCCATCAAACCCCCACCAAGTCCGCCCGCCGCACCTGCCCCGGGTACCAGCGAGATCTCTTTGCCAAGTTGCTCCCTGATGAGACGGTCAAGGTGCACCAGGTTTCGGTCCAGCCTGTTCACCATCTGCCTGTCGGCTCCCTTCTGTGGCCCATAGACGGCCGAAGCGCCATCGGGGCCGGTCAGCGGATTGGTAACATCACACGCCACAAGGATCTCTGTGGCAGCGATCCTCGCGTCCATTCCTTCCAGGTGGATCTTTACCAGGTTGGCCAGTGCGCCCCCTCCGGGACCAATGTCATTGCCGCTTCTATCCAGGAAATCTGCCCCCAGTGCTTTGGCCATGCCTGTTCCACCATCGTTGGTGGCGCTTCCGCCGATGCCCAGCAGGATCCTTCTGCAACCCCGGTCCAGGGCATCCCGTACCAGCTGACCTGTCCCGTAGGTGGAGGTGATCCAGGGATTCCTTTCGGATTCTGACAGCAGTTCGATACCGGAAGCAGCGGCCATTTCAATCACTGCAGTGGACCCGTCGCCTGTAATCCCGTAGAAAGATGGGGTATCCCGCATCAAGGGGTCCTTGACCCGGAGTTTGATCAGTTCCCCGCCGGTGGCATCGATGACCGATTCCACCGTACCCTCTCCCCCGTCGGCCATGGGGGCAATCCGGATTTCCGCTTCGGGAAATATGGATTCAACTCCCTCTTTGAGGGCCAGGGCCACCCGGCGGGCGCTGAGGCACTCCTTAAAAGCATCGGGGGCAATTAATATATGCATGTGGTCATAGAATGGATCCACACTAAAAATAACACATTCGCTGCAAAATGAATTATTTTGAATAATTTAATCTGGTTAATAAGACCATTCATGACAGCCGGAACAGATGGTGATTGAATGGATCCCTCCGGTTTCTCTTTGTGATGGAGATAAGACTTGCCTACGGAAAGAAAGGAATGATGGTCCGGATCCCGGACCGGGTTGATGCCCATGTGGTCGAACCCCGTTTTGTGCCTGGTATTGCCGATGAAGCCCGAGCCGTGTCGGATGCACTTCAGGATCCCATCGGCCACTCCCCGTTGCGTGAATCGGTTTCACCCGGCCAGCGGGTCGCCATCGTATTCAGCGATATCACCAGGGCCACTCCCTACCACATCCTGATGCCAGAAATTCTCAAGGCCATCTCCCATATACCGGATCACCACATTACACTCTTCTGTGCCACGGGAACCCACCGCCCGGCCACCCACGGGGAACTCTGCTCCATCCTTGGGCGAAAAATCGTAGCGCGTTTCAGGATCGTGCAGAATAGTTCCACCGTGGATGATTCGTTCCGGTATGCCGGAACCACTCAGGCAGGGAACCGCATCTTGCTCCACAGGGAGGTCCTCGACCAGGACCTGAGGATCCTTACCGGGTTCATCGAACCCCACTTTTTTGCCGGTTTTTCCGGAGGAGGCAAGGCGCTGATGCCGGGTATGGCACACCAGGGGAGCATCCGGTACAACCACTCCATCCGGATGCTTGAAAGCAGCGGGGCACGGTGGGGACATACCCGGGGGAACCCGCTCTGGGAAGACCTCACAGAAGCCTCTGAATTTGCCGGCCCCCAGTTTCTGCTCAATGTGACCCTTAACAGGCACAAGGAGATCACAGGGGTTTTTGCGGGAGATCTTCGCGAAGCCCATCAACGGGGTTGCCAATTTGCCAGGGAGAGCGCCATGGCTCCCCTCAGTGAACCCTTTGATATCGTGATCTCCAGCAACTCGGGGTATCCCCTGGATCTCAACATATACCAGTCGGTCAAAGGGATGAGTGCGGCCGGACAGGTGGTAAGGCAGGGAGGTTCCATTGTCCTGGCATCAGAGTGCAGGGATGGAATCCCGGGTGGCAGTGACTATGAGAAAATCCTGGAATCGGCAGGCAGTGTGGCTGCCCTGATGGAATTCATCAGGAACCATGAAGGGGCCTACAGGGATACCTGGCAGGTCTTTTTCCAGGCCAAGATCCAGGCCAGGGCCCATGTGTACCTTAAAAGTTCCCTGGATGACCACACGGTGCGACGGGCCCTGTTGAAACCCGCCGGGAACCTGGAAAAACTGCTGGAGGAACTGGTGGAGGAATATGGAAAAGAATGCCGGGTCTGTGTACTGCCCCAGGGACCCCATACCATCCCCTTCCTCGGGTGAAATCCGATTTGCGAATGGGCCGGAACCCCGGGGAAAGGAAAGGGGTGTCCATCTGTGCTATTTTTACTAAGTTTGCGCTCTCATCGCATCATGATCAGGAACCCATATTCATCACACCCGCATTTACCCGGATTGACCGAATCAATCAGGTCGGGATCCCAGAAGGTCCAGTACCTTGAAGGTCTGTGGGGATCGTCCAGGTCTTCACTGATCCATGCGTGCCTGAATGAGTTAAGGGGAGCCCACCTGATCCTCTTCCAGGACAAGGAGGAGGCTGCATATTTTTATACTGACCTGGTCACACTGGAAGGAAATCCTGAACGGACCCTTTTTTTTCCCTCCTCCTACAAAAGATCGGTGCAGTACCAGCAGACCGATGAAGCCAATATTATTACCCGGACCCAGACGCTAAGGCGGTTGTCTGAAAGAAGGGTGGCGAGTTTTATAGTCACCTATGCAGAAGCCCTGGTCGAATCGGTGGTGACCCGAAAACAACTGGGAGAATCCACCCTGGAGATCAGGGAGGGCGAGAAGATCGACATGGCCTTTCTGGAGGAGGTGCTGCGAACCTATGGATTTCAGCTGGTGGATTTTGTGTATGAACCCGGGCAATATTCCATCAGGGGGGGGATCGTGGATGTGTTCTCCTATGCCTCCAGCCATCCCTGCCGAATTGACTTCTTTGACGATGAGGTGGATTCCATCCGGGTTTTTGATCCTGATTCCCAGCGATCCCTGGATACCCTGAAAAAGGCGAACATTATTCCGAACCTTCAGTGGGAACATGAGCTGGGGGAGAAACGGATCTCCTTCCTGGAATATATTCCGGCAGGCACTACCCTTTGGGTGGACAACCCCGACCTGATCACCGAACAGATACAATCATTGTATGACCGAACAGAACTGGGCGATGGAAGGGATCCTAAGTTTGACAAATCCAGGTTCTTGATCCCGGGCACTGAGATCAAATCCCGGCTTGAACAATTTGGTCATGTGATCTTCGGAATTGCCCACAGGGAAAAAGAGCATACCACATGGAGTTTCAGGACCTCCCCCCAACCCGCCTTCCAGAAAAATTTTGAACTGCTTACCTCACATATCAAGGATCGTTCCTCGGAAGGCTATACCAATTATATTCTCTCCGAAAATGAGAAACAGCTGGAACGGCTCCGTGTCATCTTTCATGAAATCGATCCGGAGCTGGAGTACCATGCCCTCGCTTACACCATCCACGAGGGATTCCTTGATCACGACCTGGCAGTCTCCTATTATACAGACCACCAGATTTTTGAACGTTATCACAAGTTCAGGTTCCACGACCGTTTCAGCAGGAAGGAATCTGTTTCGGTCAAAGAACTGATCGGCCTCAACCCTGGCGATTATGTGGTTCACGTGGATCATGGAATCGGGATCTTCGGGGGGCTCGAGAAGATCGAAGTGAACGGGAAGATCCAGGAAGCGATCAAGCTTGTGTACAAGGACCGGGATGTACTCTATGTGAACATTCACTCCCTGCACCGCATCTCCAAGTACCGCGGAAAGGATACAGGACCTCCGAAAATCTATAAGCTGGGGTCCGGTGCCTGGCAGAAATTAAAGAATAATACCAGGAAGAAGGTTCAGGACATTGCCCGGGAACTGATTCTTCTCTATGCCCGGAGAAAGGAACAGGAGGGATTTGCATTTTCTCCGGATACCTACCTTCAACAGGAACTTGAATCCTCCTTTATTTATGAGGATACCCCCGATCAGTTGCTTGCCACCGCCGACGTGAAAGCCGGGATGGAAGCCGCATTCCCCATGGACCGGCTGGTTTGCGGGGATGTGGGCTTCGGCAAGACAGAAGTGGCCATCCGGGCAGCATTCAAGGCCGTCGCCGACAGCAAGCAGGTGGCCGTGCTGGTTCCAACCACCGTGCTGGCTTTCCAACACTTCAACACCTTTAAGGAGAGGTTGAAGGGATTCCCCTGCAGTGTGGAATACCTGAGCAGGTTCCGCACCTATGCGGATCAGAAGCGGATCGTTGAGAAACTGAAGGACGGGAGCCTGGATATTGTGATCGGTACCCATAAACTGGTGGGAAAAGAGATCCAATTCAAGGACCTTGGATTGCTCATCGTGGACGAGGAGCAGAAGTTCGGAGTGAGCGTCAAGGAGAAGCTGAAACAAATGAAGCTGAATGTGGACACCCTCACCCTCACGGCGACCCCTATCCCGAGAACCCTGCAATTTTCCATGATGGGTTCAAGGGACCTCTCCATCATCAATACGCCCCCGCCCAACCGGCACCCCATCATTACCGAACTTCATCCTTTCAACGAAGAGCTCATTAGAGAGGCCATTGAATATGAGGTGAGCCGGGGCGGACAGGTATTCTTTATTCATAACAGGGTACAGAATATCATGGAGATCAAGGCGATCGTGGACCGTGTGCTGCCCGGGATCAGGTCAGTGGTGGCTCACGGACAGATGGAAGGGAGAAAACTGGAGACTGTGATGCTGGACTTCATACAGGGGGATTACGATGTACTCATTGCCACCACCATCATCGAATCCGGGCTGGATATCCCCAACGCCAATACAATAATTATCAACAGCGGGCACCACTTCGGACTGAGTGACCTGCACCAGCTCAGGGGAAGGGTTGGACGTTCCAATAAAAAGGCTTTCTGCTACATATTTGCACCACCCGTTTCCGTGCTTTCGGTGGAGGCCAGGCGCAGGCTCAGGGCCATCGAGGAGTTTTCAGCGCTGGGGAGTGGTTTTAACATTGCCCTCCAGGACCTTGACATCCGGGGAGCAGGCAACCTCCTGGGGGCTGAACAAAGCGGTTTCATTGCAGACATGGGGTTTGATACCTACAACAGGATCCTGAACGAAGCCATGCTGGAACTGAAGGAGACCGAATTCAGCCAACTCTATGAAAAACCAGCCGGCTCACCTCCGGCGGAAGCCATATTTATCCCTGATTGCCATATAGATACAGATCTTGAATTGCTGTTCCCGGATCAATATGTCACCAACATCAGCGAAAGGGTGGACCTTTACCGGAAACTGGATTCAATCAGCAACGAAACAGAGATGGAGGAGTTCCGCCGGATGCTCATCGACAGGTTTGGTCAATTGCCACCTCCCTCGGAGGAGCTCTTAAAGGTAGTTCAACTCAGGTGGTTGGCCCGGCGCTCAGGTGTTGAAAAGATTATATTGAAAAAAAGCGTTTTGATCACGTATTTTGTAAGTAATCCGGAATCCCCTTTCTACAGCTCGCAGAAGTTCAGGGAGGTGATCGCGAACATCCAGGCAAATCCGGGTATTTTCCGGATGAGGGAAGACCAGGATAAGCTGAGCCTGAGAAGTGATCAGGTTGATTCGGTGCAGGAAGCCTACCGGATATTGCAAAAACTGAGTAACGGATAGCCCATGAACCTTTTACTTGACCTGGGAAACAGTTATGGCAAAATTGCCGCATGTGACGGCACCCATGTGGTTGAATCTGCCACCTACGAAAAAATTACCAGCAGGGAGATTTCCTATTTTCACACCAGGTACCCGGGGATCCAGGGAGCAATGATCTCATCGGTGGTGAACTATTCTCGGGAGATCATCGATTACCTGAATAACCTCTACAGCCCATGCATTGAGCTGGATCACTCCACTTCCATTCCCCTTAAAAACTGCTACCGCACCCCCGAGACCCTTGGTTATGACCGCATCGCTGCTGCAGTAGGAGCGAATACTATTTACCCTGGAGAGAACGTTCTGGTTATAGATGCCGGAACGGCCATTACCTATGATATAGTTACTTCCCAGGGTGAATTCCTGGGGGGAAACATATCCCCTGGTCTTGAAATCAGGTTCAAATCGCTGAACAAGTACACCAACCGGCTGCCACTCCTGGAACGACCCCAGGAGAAACCAGCCCTGTTAGGAGGGAGCACCAATGAGGCAATTCAATCAGGCATCGTAAACGGATTGTTGTTCGAAATGGACGGATTCATCGGGGCCCTTAGTCAGAACTACCCTAAATTACAGGTTGTTTTGACGGGAGGGGATGCAAAATACTTTGTTGGAAAATTAAAAAGTAGCATCTTTGTGAACCTTAATCTGAACCTGATCGGACTTAACAGAATACTGGATCACAATGCACAAAAGGAAATATAGCCTATTTATAGCCGCTCTTTTCATCACTTTTCCACTTTTCAGCCAGTTCAATACATATTCACCCTACACAAGGTTCGGACTTGGTGACCTTGCCAAGCAGGGGGTCAGCCAGAACCAGGCCATGGGCGGCACAGGGCTAGCCATCCACGAAAACAACAGGGTTAACTATCTGAATCCAGCTTCGTTTGCGGCCCTGGACAGTACCACCGTCTATTTCGACTTTGGGGCCAACGCCTTTTTCAATGAGTATAAAACCACCCAGCACTCCAATTCATGGTGGAACATGAACCTGCACCACGTGGTATTTGCCACATCCATGGGAAAATACCTGGGGCTTTCAGCCGGAATTGTTCCATACAGCAGCATTGGATACAACATCAAACAGGAATTTAATGATTTCATCAACGGTGAAGCCATGGACTCTTATTACCAAGGAGACGGGGGAATCATGAATTTTTACGTGGGTACGTCGGTGAAACTTCTGGAGCGGATTTCCGTAGGCGTTACTATGAACTACCTGATGGGAAGGTTAACGAGGGAACGGCAGGTGAATTTTCCCATGAATTCTAACTATGCATCTGCTTCTTCGATTGAGAATTTCGACCTCAGGCAACCGGTTTTCAGCCTGGGGATCCAGTACAGGGAAACCATCAAAGATAAGTTCTTTGTCACCGTGGGCGGGGTATATGATATAAAAGCCAATGTAAATGCCGATGTGAAGTACAAATTGACGAACAATATCTATCCCTTTGACACCCTTTCCATGCATGGCTCCGAATTAATTCGTCCCAAGTACGTCATCGATAACGATACCACACTGGCACATTTCGCAATTCCCCAGAAGGCAGGTCTGGGGATTGCAGTTGGGCTGCCAAATAAGCTGACACTGACTGCCGATTACTACGTGCAGGACTGGACCGGATCCTTTACAGGTGAGAACTTTAAATCCACCAAAGCCACCTCCCTGAACCTGGGGGCAGAATATACCCCGAATTCGGAAGCATTGAGGGGATATCACAAACTGATGACATACCGTGTTGGAGGGTATCTCTCAAATTATTATCTTGAGGTCAACAATGTGCAGCTTGAGGACTATGGCATAACATTTGGTGTAGGGTTACCGGTCAGAACCATGAAATCGAGCATAAACATAGCTTTTACAATGGGTACCAGAGGTACCACCGAGTACAATTTAGTAAAGGAAAATTATGGAATTATTACATTTAATGTAACTTTGCACGATCTGTGGTTCCGGAAACGGAGATTTGAGTAAACCTGGAAAATAACGAACGGTATGAAATCGAAAGCCCTCAAAACCATATTATTGGTAATACTGTCCATGTTGTTTGTCGTGCCTGCAATTTCACAAACTGGAATGCAGGATGGATCAAAATACGGAAAAGGCCAGGACAGCATCAATTGTATCAAAAACCTCTCGCTTTACAGGGAGTTCTTCAAGCACAACAATTACAAAGATGCAATTAATCCATGGCGCAAAGTATTTGGACAATGTCCCGCTTCAAGCGAAAGGATGTATGTAGAGGGGATCACCATGTACCGAAGTTTCATTGAGGCTGCGGCCACCGATGAGCGAAAGGACCACTTGATCGATACCATGCTGCTCATCTATGACAGGCGTGCAGAGTATTTTGGTGGAGAAGGGAACATCCTGGGGAGGAAGGGAATTGACCTGCTTCGTTACCGCCGGACCACCGACATTGAAGCAGTTGAGGAGGCCTATGGCTTCCTGAAAAGGAGCATTGAACTTGAGAAGAATGATTCAAGGGATGCAGTAATGGTCACTTTCATCTCCTCAAGCATCACCCTGAATAAAGCAGGCAGGATCAACGACAACCAGTCCATCGAGGACTATTTCATGGTCACAGCCATTATCGATAAGTTATTGAACACCAGTTCCCGCTGGCCAAAAGCCAAAGACCTCATAGATGAGAATATGCTGAACAGCGGACTGCTTACCTGTGATGCATTGAACAGCTATTTTGAACCCCAGTACCAGGCCAACCAGAACGATAAGGTTTTTATTCAGAAGGTGATCACTTTCTACACTTCTGCGGGATGTGACCGCTCGGATGTGTATGTGGCAGCGTCCGAAAAGATGTATGCCCTGGAACCAGGGCCGGAATCGGCACATAACCTGGCCATTCTGTTTATTGCCAAAAATGATTATCAGAAAGCTGCCCAGTATCTTAAGGAGGCAGTGGTGGGATTCAACGTGGATAATACCACAAGGGCTGACTGGTTCTATGAACTGGCTCTCGTTTCCAGTGCAAACAAGAATTTTTGTGACGCCATCGCCTATTCAAGGGAAGCCGTTGCCAACAACAGCAATCTTGGGAAAGCATATATTGTCATGGCGGATGCCATTATTGCGTCACGTGAAAACCTGGGTGAAGATTTCGAACAGCGCGCTGCATTCTGGGTGGCTGCAGATAAATATACCAAGGCCAAAAGTGTGGATCCCAGTGTGGCTGATGAGGCCAATAAAAAACTCAATGATTATGCTGGCCAGTACCCCAATAACGAGGAGGTTTTCTTCAGGGACCTGAAAGATGGTGACTCATACCAGGTAAAAGGATGCATCAGCGAGTATACCACCGTCAGATCAAGAAAATAATTATAGGAAGATCATATTTGAAGAGGCTGTCTCCAACAGACAGTCTCTTTTTTTTATCTTTGTGAATATGAGCAGGTCAGTTCCTAGCAGATGCATGATCCTGACGATCCTGTTGGTGCTGTTCGGGAGTTGTGAAAATGACATTGAGAGGATCAATCTGGTTGCTGATGAGACTGTGATCCCAAATTTAAAGGGCACCCACATCGAGGTCATATACAGTGATTCAGCGAAGGTCAAGGTGCATATGATCGCTCCCGCCTACCAGCAGTTCACCAATGTGGAGCGTCCATATATGGAATTTCCGGAGGGACTTGAAGTATATTTCTATGATGATTCCATGAAGATAGAGTCAGAGATAAGGGCTGATTATACCATCTATTACTCCAATGAGGGGTTGTGGCACGCCACCGGCAATGTGGTGGCGCATCGCCTGGATAACGGGGATGCATTGAACACTGAAGAGCTGTTCTGGGATGAGGGAAAGGAGTTAATCTATTCGGATTCATATACCCGGATCCAAAATGAAGATGGTACATTTTATGGAAAACGGGGGTTCGTATCCCACCAGAATCTATCAAACTGGCAGTTAAAAGGCACCAGTGGAACCGTAAATGTAACAGATGAAGAATAGGGCATCAGGATTATTTGAAGTGGTCTGGTTTGTGCTGGGCGGAACCCTGCTATTCATGGCAGTGGATATTGCCCTTGGTTCCGGATTCAAAGAGAGTTGGTATTATTTTCTACTTTCACTTCTTGCTTTTTTGATGTATTTTATCAGGAGAAGAATGCGAATTTCACGCCGGTAAAATATGAATTATCTAATCCTGATCATCCTGATCCTGGTTTCCATCCTGTTTTCGGCTTTTTTTTCAGGCATGGAGATCGCCTTCTTATCGGCCAATAAGCTGAGAATTGAGATTGACAAAAAACAGAAGAAAATATTTTCCGGAGTGGTCAGTTACTTCACCAGGCAACCCTCCAGGTTTATCGCTACCATGCTTGTGGGCAACAACATTGCCCTTGTCATCTATGGGATTGCTTTTGCAATGCTCCTGGAGGACCCCATCAAGGGTCTCATTGGAGACAATTCCGACGTGCTGGTATTGTTGGTCCAGACCATGATCTCCACCCTGATCATTCTGCTTACGGCTGAATTCCTGCCAAAAGCCCTCTTCAGACTCAACCCAAACAATGCGCTGCGGCTTTTAAGTATTCCGATCATAGTGTTCTATGTAATCCTCTATCCCATCATGATGTTTACAATCGGGATCTCCAATTTTACCATGAGGTACCTTTTCAGGATCACACCTGATACAAAATCTGGCCAGCCGGTATTCAGCAAAGTGGACCTGGATCATTTTTTGACCACCGTGCAACCGGAGCAGAAAACAGACAGCGAGGAGATTGAGGATCTTAAGATCTTTAAAAATACCCTTGAGTTTTCGAGCCTTAAGGTGAGGGATTGCATGATCCCCCGGACCGATGTAATCGCCCTGGGAATCGATTCAAGCATGGATGACCTGACGAAGCACTTTATTGAAACCGGGTTAAGCAGGATCCTGGTATATAGTGAAACCATAGATAACGTGATCGGCTATGTCAATTCAAAGGAGCTGTATAAAAGACCCGACAAGATCAAATCCATCCTTAAACCGATTCAGATCGTACCTGAAACCCTTCCTGTGAACAAACTGCTGACCGGTTTTATCAAGGAAGGGAAAAACATAGCACTGGTTGTGGATGAGTTTGGAGGCACCTCCGGAGTCATTACCACCGAAGACATCATTGAAGAGATCTTTGGAGAGATTGAGGATGAGCATGATTCAAGCGACCTTGTGGAAAAAGCGCTGGACGAAAACAGGTACCTGCTATCGGGCAGGCATGAGATCGATTACCTCAACGAGAAATATTTCCTTGGCATCCCCGGATCCGAAGAGTATGACACCCTCGCCGGTTATATCATCTTTCATTACGAAAGCATTCCGGAGAAAGATACCACGGTAGCCCTGGATAACTTCCTGATTACCATTACTGATGTGAGCTCAAATCGCATCGAAGAGGTGGAACTGAAAGTGATCAGTCCCTGACCTGCTAATTTTCATACATTCTATTTTCATTAAACCTCTAATTATTACTATATTCGTACGCTCAAATTTGAAGCATAACACATTGTTTAATTGAATTATTTAAATGGCAACATTACAGAATATTAGGAACAGGGCGGGTTTACTGATCGCCGTCGTAATCGGATTGGCGCTTGCAGCATTTATCCTTGGTGACATGATGGGTTCCGGAAGCCCCTCATCAAATAAGAGAACGGTAGCCGAGATTAACGGGAAAGGTGTGGGAGTTTCGGACTATATGGACCGCGAACAGAGCCTGCGCGAGTTCTATCAGCTCAATTCCGGGGGACAATCCCTGGATGCCGAACTGGAAAAGCAGATACAGCAGGAAACCTGGAGGAGGCTGGTAAGGGAAACGATTATGGAGAGTTCTTATAAAAAACTGGGAATCTACGTCAGCACTGATGAACTGAAGACCATGATCACAGGTGACCAGTCCATGGGACTGAGCGGAAACCCTGCCCTGAGTGAGCCCCATCCTATCGTGAGACAGATGTTTTCCAATCCGGAGACTGGAATGCTCAACCGCGCCGTCATGACAAACTATTTCAACGCCCTGGATAATCCCCAGTTTGCGCAGGAGAAAAAACGCTGGCTGTTTATCGAAAAGGAGATCATTGACGAAAAGATGAACCAGAAATACTTCAACCTGGTAAGAAAAGGTTTTCAGCCCTCCTCGCTGGATCTGAAGGATTATGTGACCGAAACCGGGAAAAGCAGTGATTTTGCATTTGTCTCAAAAGCTTTTTCGGAGGTGACCGATGAGGAGATTACATTCACGGAATCGGATCTGAAACAATATTACAAGAATCACAGGGAGAGTTATAAGCAGGTTGCATCCAGGACCCTACAGTATGTTACTTTTGAAGTGGTGCCCAGTGAAAAGGATGTGGAAAATGCCAGATACTGGAGCACGCAGACCAGGGTTGAATTTTCACGTATAAGCGAAAATGAGGTTCCTCATTATGTGAACGGTACTTCCGATGAACCATTTGACGTGAGGTATTATACCTTCAACGAGCTGCCTGCCATCATCAAGGATTCGGTTTACAATGCCTCCGAAACACAGATTTTCGGACCTTACCGTGAAGAGGAGTCCTTCAAACTGGCGCGCCTGAATGATTCCCAGATGCGCCCGGATTCTGTGAGGGCCCGGCATATCCTGCTCTCACTGCAGGCATACGGCGGCAACAGGCAGGTGATGGATGCCCTGGCCGACAGCCTGATGGAGGTGATCAACAATGGAGGTAATTTCAACCAGCTGGCTCTTGAATTCTCAGCCGATGAAAGCAACAGGTCCATTGGTGGTGACCTGGGATGGTTTACTGAAGGATCCATGGTCACCCCATTCAACAACGCATGTTTTGAAAATAATAAAGATGCCCTGGTCACCGCGGAAACCCAATTTGGAACTCATATCATCAGGATCATTGACCAGAGTCCCCCTGTGCGGAAAGTCCAGGTGGCAACAATTGTCAGGAATATTTATGCCAGTGACGAAACCAACCAGGATTATTACAACAGGGCCGTAAAATTCAGAGGAAAGGCCACCGATCTTGAGAAATTCACTGAGCAGGCCCGTGAATTCGGACTGGATCCCAGGTATGCTCCCAACATTACCAAGGACCAGCAGACCATTCCCGGGATCGAGGATCCCATTCAAATCACCAAATGGGCCTTTGCGGCTGAAGTGAATAGTGTAAGCAATATTTTCAGCCAGAGCGATGATAAATACATCGTCGCAGTGCTTACCGAAGCCAGGAAGGAGGGTTATGCTGAACTGGAGGATGTCCGGGCCGAGATTACCCTGGCCGTTAAAAAAGAGAAGAAAGCAGCCGTGCTTTCTAAAAGATTGGAAGAGCAACTTGCAGGGGTATCAGACCTGACCCAGTATGGGATCGAGCAAAGCGAAAATGTAAGTGAAGCCACACAGGTGAAGTTTGCAAATACTTTTGTGTCCGGTGTAGGCCTGGAACCTTATATCGTGGGTGCCGCAATGGTTCTTCCGGTTGACCGGGTTTCACCACCCCTGGTCGGGGAGAGTGGAGTCTTTGTGATCTCGGTGACCAACCGCACAGAACCCGCTCCTGTGGATCAGGTGGATCCCGCAGTAAGATCCAGGCTTAAATACAGCCTTGAATCAAGGAGCAACTATGAAGCATACAATGCACTCCTGGATGCTGCCAGGGTCAAGGACAACCGGCTGGATCTCTTCTACAATTAATCCGGTACCAAGGATATTAAAAAAGAGGCTGCCTCAGATGAGACAGCCTCTTTTGGTTATCCTGCGGGGTGTTTGATGAGCAAACTGGCATCTGTTGCGAAGCGACTATGCGCCTAGCGAAGAAACGCCCCTCCGCAAACTCAGTCTACGTTGTCATGCAGGTAGGAATTGTCGGGCTTCAGTTTGGGCCCCTCCTCGCTGTTCCCCTCGTCAGTTAACCTGTAACGCGACACTTCCTTGTCCTCCGAATGTTTCTGCTGATCGATGGGGATCTTTTTCCGGACGTAAGCCGGGATATTCTCCAGCTCCTCAATCTCATCATCCACAGAACTGCTGAGATACCCCCTGTCCCTGAGCTTTTCATGGGTTTCCTTCAGGTTCTTCACGCGCTCAGCCATTTTCTTCTCCTCATCTTCAGGGGACAACTCCCTGGATTGCTCCATAAGGATATATTCCTCGGCGTCTTCCCGCCCCTTCACATCAAATTCCAGTGCCTTCTGCCTGGGAACCGTCCTGGCCTGGGAGTCAGTTTTATGGCCATCCTTGCCAGGATCCCGCAGGGGTACAAAATGCTTCTGTTTTTTACCAATGTAGAGTTCCGGAATGCTGTTCATTTTAAATCCCGTGGCGATGATGGTCACGCTGATCTGGTCTCCCAGTGATTCATCGCTTCCCATCCCCCAGATCAGGGTGGTGTCCCTGGTGGCTGCGCTCACCACATAATCGGTGATCTCGGAGATCTCATCCATGGTGATCTCCGACGTACCCGATGTGATATTAAGAAGCACGCTGCGCGCTCCGTTGATATCATTGTTGTTCAGCAACGGAGAGGTTAATGCCTCAGCAATGGCCTGCCGGGCCCGGTTCTCACCCGAAGCGGTTGCCGAGCCCATGATGGCCACACCGCTGTGGTGCATCACGGTTTGCACATCGGCAAAATCCACGTTGATATATCCATGTACGGTAATGATCTCGGCTATTCCCTTTGCAGCGATGGCCAGCACATCATCGGCCTTTTCAAAAGCATTGCTCACTTTCAGGTTCCCGTAAATCTCCCTCAGTTTTTCATTGTTGATCACCAGCAGCGAATCCACATGGTCCTTGAGGGCATTGATCCCCTCAATGGCCTGGTTGATGCGTTCCGGACCTTCAAACCGAAAGGGAATGGTGACTATGGCAACGGTCAGTATTCCCATTTCTTTTGAAATGCTGGCAATCACAGGAGCGGCGCCCGTTCCGGTTCCCCCACCCATACCGGCTGTGATAAAGACCATATTGGTGTTGCTGGATAACAGCTCTTTGATCCTGTCCATGCTCTCCATGGCCGCTTCTCTTCCGATTTCTGCTTTGCTTCCGGCACCCCGGCCCTCGGTCAGCGCATCTCCCAGCTGCAACTTCACGGTCACCGGACTGTTGTGCAAAGCCTGGGCATCGGTATTGCAAACAACAAAATTCACGTCCTTGATCCCTTTCCGGTACATATGGTTCACCGCATTGCTGCCACCACCCCCAACGCCAATCACTTTGATGATTGAGGATCGCTCGGGTGGCAAATCGAAGTTCATTAAATCTTCCATGGTTTCTGATTTTTCTACATTTTCACATCGCTCTCATCGAAAATATCACTCAGGGTATTCTTCAGATTCTCAAGGATCTTTCCCTTCCTGATCCCTCTTTTCACTTTGATCACCTCTTGCTCATGGAGTGCTGCTTCCTGTTCGGCAACCTCCTTCTTATCAGAAATGACCATCGATTCATTTTTCTCCTCGTAATATTCAAGTCCCTTTAAAAGAAGGCCAACAGAGGTGGAGAACATGGGTTGGTTGATCTCATCCAATGAATCGGCGGCCAGTTTTTCTCCGGGGAACCCGATGCGCACATCCATGCCAGTCTTGAACTTTACCAGCTGGTTCAGGTGCCTCAGCATGGAACCACCACCTGTCAGCACGATCCCCGCACTGAGTTTATCCATGTAACCCGAGTTTTCGATCTCATAGCTGACTGCGTCGATGATCTCCTCCATGCGGGACTGGATAATATATGCCAGGCTCCTGAAACTGATCTCCTTGGGATCCCTTCCGGAAATTCCCGGAATGGTGACCACTTTATCTTCCTGGGCCAGGTCACCAAGGGCCGATCCAAACTGGATCTTCAGTGATTCGGCCTGACGCTGAAGGATGGCACATCCCTCTTTAATGTCCCTTGTAATCACATTACCGCCAAATGGAATCACAGCAGTATGGCGGATCACGTCATCATAATAGACGGCCACATCGGTGGTTCCTCCACCGATATCCACCAGGGCGACCCCGGCCTCCATTTCATCATCCGTGAGCACAGCGGCGCTGGATGCCAGTGGCTCAAGGACCAGTTGTTTCACGTCCAGGCCCACCCTGTTGATGCATTTTTCAATGTTCCTGGCCGATGAGATCTGACCGATCACAATGTGGAAATTGGCCTCCAGCCGTTTTCCGAACATTCCCACCGGGTTCTTTACACCGGTCTCATTGTCCACGATGTAGCTCTGGGGCAATACATGAATGATCTCTTCACCCACATCCACCGGGATCTTATACATGTCATCAATGAGGTGCTGAAGATCCTCCCGGGTGATTTCATCATCATAGGAGTCCCTGTTGATATACCCCCTGTTCCGGACAGATTTGATATGCTGTCCTGCGATACCCACAAACACTTCATTGAATTTGATACCGGCCTGTTCTATTGCCTCCTCAGAAGTGGTCTGTATCGCGTTAACGGTCTCTTCGATATTGAGTACGACCCCCCGTTTCACACCCTTTGAAGGGGTCTGACTGATGCCGAGGACTTCCAGTTTGCCCTGCTGGTTCAACCTGCCCACCAGACTTACGATTTTGGTCGTACCAATGTCAACCGCAGCTACGATTTTTTCGTTTGTTGCCATAGTCTTAACGTTTAGTACATATTACTTGATTGGTATACTTTAAATTTATAGTTCCGTATGTGTTCCAGCCATACACTGCAAACCCCTGGGCGTAAAGCAGCTCAAGGTTTGCCAGTTTCCTCTCCCACTGGTCCATGCTCCCAAGAAGGATGTGATGAGCACCGACCCTGGGGATCAATTCATATTCACCCTCCCGGTTTATATAGACCTGTACGATCTGGTCTTTCCAGAGGGGGTGGCCCGACAGGTATTTGCTGAACCGATAGATCTCCAGCAACCGGTCATTCAAAGGGCCCTCACCTGCAGGCCTGGGAATGTTTCCGGATACCAGCATGATCATGGGTGTGAACTGGTCCGAAAGTGGCAGAATGGCACCCTCCATGTCCAGGTAAAATCCATAGGTTCCCTCGGGCATTACCCTTACAAGGGGAACCCTCTGTTCAACAGTGACTTCCAGTCTTCCGGAAATATCCTTGCTCACCTCGGCATTCCTTATGAAGCGGTTCTGCTCCAGGATCTTCTCCAGTTTCTGGGTATTGATCCCGGCAAGCGGATAACCCTGCAGTTGCATGTCGGTCTCCTCCAGCATGGCCCTTACATCACTCCGGGTCACAAACCGGTTCCAGACCGTGTCTGTCAGGGTCACTTCAATGTGGTTGCAAAGCACCCTGTCGGCCTCCCCGGACACAAATCCCATGATGATTGCAAACCATCCGGCGATAAGGATCCATATGAATATTTTAAATATCCTTGCCATCATTTTCTTCCATACCACTCCCTCAGTGGCGCAACGAACTGGTTAATATCTCCGGCCCCCATGGTGACCAGCAATACGGGGTCCTGTTCCTTGATCACCCTCAGGAGTTGTTCCCGGCTGACCAGCATCTTCTCTTTCATTTTTACCCTGTCAAAAATCATTGAAGCACTTACACCCGGGATGGGTTCCTCCCTTGCGGGGTATATTTCCATCAGAATCAGTACATCGAGCAATTCAAGGCTCTTTGCAAATTCCACTGCAAAGTCACGGGTCCTTGAGAAGAGATGCGGCTGAAAAATGCCGGTGAGCTTCTTCCCCGGGAAGAGGTTCCTGACCGAAGTTAGAAATGCCCTGATCTCTTCGGGGTGGTGCGCATAATCGTCGATATAGACCCGATCCCTGTGCACTACCTGAAGATCAAAGCGGCGTTCCACGCCCTGGTAATCGGAGAGGGCCCGCGCTATAATTTCCGGTGCGATCCCCAGCTGGTGTGCCACGGCTATGCTGGCCAGGGCATTCTCCACATTCAGCAAACCCGGGATCCCGAGCTGAATGCCAGGGATGATTGTATCGGGGGTCACCATGGTGAAGATGGATCCCAGTCCCTGTGACTCAACTGACGCGATGTGGTAATCTGCCTCTGGATGGTTCACCGAGTAGGTATACCGCTCCACGTGATTGGGCACCCGGGGGGTCAGTCCGTATTTATGGATCAGCTTTCCCTTGTCCCTGATCTGTGCGATGAATGACTCAAAACCTTTTTTGATATTCTCCTTGGTATGGTAGATATCCAGGTGATCGGCGTCCATGGAAGAGACCACTGCGATTTCAGGGAACAGGGTAAGGAAAGAGCGGTCAAACTCATCTGCTTCTGCAATAATGACCTTGGAGGCAGGATCCAGGTACAGGTTGCTTCCCGTATTTTTGCTGATGCCCCCTAAAAATGCATTGCATCCCAGCGTGGAGACATGGAGGATATGGGCAAGCATGGTAGAGATCGAGGTTTTACCATGGGTGCCTGCCACTCCGATACCCCTTCCCGTATTAAATACCTCGCCAAGCGCCACGGAACGTTTGATGATGCGGAATCCCCTTTTGCGGAAATAGTTCAGCTGCTGATGGTTCTCAGGCACAGCCGGGGTATAGATCACCAGGGTCCGGTCGGGGTTCCTGAAGGCATCGGGGATCAAGACCGAACGGTCCTCAAAATGAATATCTATTCCCTCCCGGATCAGCTTATCGGTCAGGGTTGTGGAGGTACGGTCATAACCCGCCACCTCTTTCCCCTGACTGAGAAAGTATCGTGCCAGCGCGCTCATCCCGATGCCCCCGGCACCTATAAAATAAACACTATCCAGGTTGGTCCAAATCATATCTGTTCCAATATTTTTATGACTTCACCGGCGATTCGCATGGATGCATCCGGGATGCCCAGTTTTTTTATATTTGCGGCCAGTAACTCTTTGTGCGGTTCATCCCCCAGCAGGTTCAACACCACCTTCACCAGCTTTTCCCGGGCCTCGTTGTCGGCCACCATAAGCGCGGCATTCCTTGAAACCAACGCCTGTGCATTCCGTGTCTGGTGATCTTCCGCCACATTGGGCGAGGGTACAAGGATCACGGGTTTCCCCATCAGGCACAGTTCAGAGATGGTGATGGCTCCTGCCCTGGAGACGATCACATCCGCAACCGGGTAGGCCAGCTCCATCCTGGCAATGAATGGCAGGACACAGATGTTTTTCAATCCACTCTTTCTGACACGCTCCTCGGCTTCCGGAAAATAACCTTTCCCGCATTGCCACAATACCTGCAGGTCGTCACGGTCCAGCAATCCCAGTCCGTCCATGATGCTTTGGTTCAGGGTCAGGGAACCCAGGCTCCCGCCCACCACCAGGCAGGTTTTTCTGCCTCCCTCAAATCCGAATTCCTGCAGCCCCTTCATCCGGTTCCCGGTCTGCTCCAACAGCTGCCGGCGAACCGGGTTGCCTGTAAGCACGATTTTCTCAGCGGGGAAATAACGCTCCATTTGTTCATAGGCCACACAAATGGTATTTGCCGAGCGCGCAAGCAAACGGTTGGTCACCCCCGCATATGAGTTTTGCTCCTGGATCAGAATGGGCACCCCTCGCCTGGCAGACGCCTTCAAAATAGGTCCGCTGGCATAACCACCCACTCCTATGGCCACATCGGGCTCAAACCTCCGGACGATCCTGCGGGAACGGACCATGCTCACCATCAGCTTATAAAAGAAGGTGAGATTCTTAAGCGTCAGCCTGCGCTGGAATCCCGCCACGGGCAATCCTTCGATGCGATACCCCGCCTCCGGCACTTTTTCCATCTCAAGCCTGTCAGCCGCACCCACAAACAGAAACTCCATCCCCGGGTCCCTTTCTGCAAGGGCATCAGCGATGGCAATGGCCGGGAACACGTGGCCCCCGGTCCCTCCTCCACCGATGAGGATATGGTATGGTCTCCGGCTATTCATTGACTTCAAATTCAACCTTGTTGTGGACGGCCCGTTTATCAGCCCCCTGTTTCCTCTGCCCATTGCCCCTTTCGGAACCTGCGCCGGCAATGGTTTCCTCTGCAGAGGAACTCCCTTTTTCACTGCTTTCTGCAGCCTCGCCCTCTGCAACCATTTTCTCATGATCCTCTTTCGAACCCCAGCTTACTGACAGGATCATGCCCGTGGCCAGGCTGGTAAAAAAGATGGAGGATCCGCCCATGCTCACCAGCGGAAGTGTCTGACCGGTCACCGGGACCAGACCCACGGCCACTGCCATGTTCACAAATGCCTGAAGGACCAACCCCATGGATAGCCCGAATGCCAGAAAAGCCGCATATGTACTTCGACTCCGCCGGATGATCAATCCCGCCCTGAAAAAAAGCCAGAGATACAGCGCAATGACAAGTATACCACCCACCAGGCTTCCGTATTCTTCAATGATGATGGCGTAGATGAAATCGGAATATGGATGGGGCAGCAGGTTTCTCTGGGTGCTGTTCCCCGGGCCCTTCCCAAACAATCCCCCCTGGACGATGGCCACCTTGGCCTGGTCGGCCTGGTAGCTGTCACCCTCTCCATCCACATAGGCTTCAATGCGGTGTTTCCAGGTGGCTATGCGCCCCTCCTTATTGATCAGCAGGGCACCCCCAATAAAAATGGAAAGGGCAAAAAGACCCGTGAAAACCAGCAGGGCCAGGTATTTCACCGGTATTCTGCCCACGAACATAAGGGAAAATGCGGTAAGGAACACGATGGCGGCCGTGGAGAAGTTTGCCGGCAGGATCAGGGCGCAGGTACCAATGATCGCCAGCGAAATCTTGACGAAAACACCTTTGAAATCGCTGATGTTGTTCTGATTTACCGAAAGAATCTTGGCCAGGTACATGACCAGTGCGACTTTTGCAAAATCAGAGGGTTGAATGGTAAGGCCGGTCCCAGGTATCTGCAACCATCGTGTGGCCTCGTTGAGGTTGGTGCCGACGATCAGGGTAAGGATCAGCAGGGGGACCGACAGGTAGAGGGCAAATATGGAGATCCGGCTGAAAACCCTGTAGGGGACCAGGTGCACAAAGAATATGATCAACAATCCAAGCAACACGAATTTCAGCTGGCGGAACAGGTAAAAGAAGGTGTTTCCCGACCGGTGCTGGTATGCCAGGGATCCGGTGGAACTGTAGACCGACAGCAATGAGATCACCAGAAGGATCAACACCACCATCCAGATGATCCTGTCGCCCTTTATGTACCTTCTGATTTTCATATTAAACAGTTATGTGCTCCTTATTCCCTACAGGGCCCTGACTGCACTCTTAAATTGCCGTCCCCTGTCCTCAAAGCTTTCAAACAGGTCGAAACTGGCACATGCCGGAGATAGCAGGACGGTATCACCATCCCTTGCCAGGTAGTAGGCAGCCTTTACGGCATCCTCCATTTTATTGGTTTCCACAATGGACTCGACCTTTCCACTGAATGCCTGGATGACCCGCTGGTTATCCTTGCCAAGGCACACAATGGCCTTCACCTTGTTCTCCACCAGGTTGTAAAGTTCACTGTAATCGTTGCCTTTGTCCACTCCTCCCACGATCCAGACCGTCTGGCCGTTCACGCTCTCCAGGGCATACCAGGTGGAATTTACATTGGTGGCCTTGGAGTCATTGATAAAGTTGATCCCATGAACTTTCATGACTGTTTCCAGGCGGTGTTCCACCCCCTGGAAATCCATCAGGGCCTCCCTGATCACATCATTCCGGATCTTCAGCACATTCCCGGCGATTCCGGCAGCCATGCTGTTGTAGGTGTTGTGTTTTCCCTTCAGTGAAAGTTCCTGCAGTGACATGGTGAAGTCCACATTCTCAAATTCAATGTGGATCTCTGCATCGTTCTCCACCCATGCCACGTCATTTTCCTTCCGGTGGTATGCGAAGGGAAGCTGCTCCGCCCTGGATACAATTTTCTCCAGCTCCTTGATGGTAATCTCATCATCGGAACAGAAGACAAAATATTCATCCTCGGTGAGGTTCTGTGAAACCCTGAACTTGGAATCCACATAATTCTGAAAATTATAGTCGTAGCGATCCAGGTGATCGGGGGTAATGTTCAGGAGTATGGCAATATCAGCCTTGAATTCATACATGCCGTCCAGCTGGAAACTGCTCAATTCCAGTACATAATAATCATATCCCTCGGTGGCAACCTGGAATGCAAAGCTGCGGCCCACGTTTCCTGCAATGCCCACATTCAAGCCCGCCTTCCTCATCATATGATGGATCAATGAGGTGGTGGTGGTCTTGCCGTTGCTCCCCGTGATACAGATCTTCTTGGCGTTGGTATACTTCCCGGCAAATTCGATTTCGGAGATGATCGGGATCTCCTTCTTTCTCAGCAATTTTACGATCGGGGCGCTTTCCGGGATCCCGGGGCTTTTTATGACCGTAGACGCATTGAGGATCAGCCGGTCGGTGTGTCCACCCGATTCATAAATCACATGATATTCATCCAGCAGGTCCCGGTAAAATGGTTTGATCTTTCCTGCATCAGAAACAAATACATCATATCCTTTCTGCCTCGCGAGAATTGCAGCTCCCGTCCCACTTTCTCCGGCGCCGAGGATGACAATACGTTCTCTGTTTTCCATAGGTTTTCTGTGGTTTGATTTATCTGATTTTCAGGGTTACAATGGATATTACTGCAAGCATGATCCCCACGATCCAGAACCTTGTAACGATCTTTGGTTCGGGATATCCCTTTTTCTGGTAATGATGGTGGATGGGGGCCATAAGGAAAATCCTTCGTCCGGTTCCGTATATTCTCTTGGTCCTTTTGAAATAGCCGACCTGCAGGATCACTGACAAACTCTCGAGCAGGTACACTCCGCAAAGGATGGGGATCAGCAACTCCTTGCGAATGATCACTGCAAACACTGCAATGATCCCCCCTAGGGCGAGGCTTCCTGTATCCCCCATGAATACCTGGGCCGGGTAAGAATTGTACCACAGGAACCCGATGGTGGCACCGATGAAAGCACCTGCGAAAATGACCAGCTCACCGGCATAGGGAATATGCATGATATTGAGGTAATTGGAATAGATCGCATTGCCTGATAACCAGGCCAGGATTCCCAGGGTGACCCCAATGATGGATGCTGAACCGGTGGCCAGGCCATCCAGTCCGTCGGTCAGGTTGGCCCCGTTGGATACTGCGGTCACGATGAAAATAACTGCCAGCACAAAAATGATCCAGACCAGTCCGTCGGCATATTTTCCGGCAAACCAGACCAACCAGGTGTAATCAAATTCATTATTCTTTACAAAAGGGATGGTGGTGAGCGGTTCCTTGTGCTCCCTCACCACATAGAGATTCCCGGCATTGTCCACCTGCATCTCTTCGGTCTTGTACTCATGAAAATTCGACTCGGTAATGGTGACCCTTTCCCGGATCATTACATCATCACTGAGGTACAGGGTGATCCCTACGATGAGGCCCAGGCCGACCTGGCCGATCACCTTAAATTTGCCGGCCAATCCCTGTTTGTTCTTTTTGAATACCTTGATATAGTCATCCAGGAAACCAATGATCCCCAGCCATATGGTGGCCACGAGCATGACAATGATGTAAATATTGGTCAGGTTGGCAAAGAGGAGCACCGGAACGATAATGGAAGCAAGGATGATGATTCCTCCCATGGTGGGAGTGCCCTGTTTTTGATTTTGCCCTTCCAGGCCCAGATCCCGGACGGCCTCCCCAATCTGTTTCCTGCGAAGGATCCCGATGATCCGCTTTCCAAAAATCATTGAGATCACCAGGGAGGTAATCACCGTGAAGGACGCCCTGGATGAGAGGTACTGGAACATTCCGGCTCCCGGTATGTCAAATTTTTCGAGGTATGTAAAAAGATGATACAGCATCCTTTATCCCTTTAAGTTCATTTTCAAAATCTCCAGGTCATCAAAGGCCCGCTTTACCCCGCCGATCTCCTGGGTTTTCTCATGGCCCTTTCCGGCCACCAGGATAATATCCTTGCTGCCCGCGAGGATGCATGCCGAACGGATGGCCTCCTCACGGCTCACAATGCGCATGGTGCGGTCCCGGAGCCCGGGGGGAATCCCTGCCATCATCTCATCCAGGATGAGTTCGGGATCCTCATTCCTGGGATTGTCAGAAGTGAGGATCAATTTATCACTGGCCTCGGCTGCAATTCTTGCCATGACGGGCCGTTTGCCCCGGTCCCGGTTTCCCCCGGCACCCACCACGGTGATGATCTGGCCCCCTTTCACATTGACCTCATGAATGGTCTCCAGCACCTTTTGCAGGGCATCGGGTGTATGTGCATAATCCACGATCCCGGTGGCCCCGTTGCCCCTCCGAAATGATTCAAACCTGCCTGAGACGGGATCCATCTGACTGATCGCCCTGAACACATCCTGCGGATGCTGACCCAGGAGGATGGATACACCGTATACACAGAGCAGGTTGCTGGCATTGAACCGGCCGGGGAGCCTGATCCATACCTCTGTTCCGTTGATCTCCATGGAGGATCCATCCAGGTGCATCTCCACAAGCTTTCCCCTGAATTCGCTCATTGACCTCAGGCTGAATGTGTGTGGTTCGGCCCTGCAGTTCTGGAGCATCACCTTTCCATGCTTGTCGTCGGCGTTCACCAGTGCAAAAGCATCCCCGGTGAGCTGGTCAAAAAACCTCTTTTTTACACGGAGATACTCCTTAAAACTTTTATGATAATCCAGGTGGTCCCTGGTGAGGTTGGTGAAGACCCCCCCGGCAAATTGGAGCCCTGTGATGCGCTCCTGGTCAACGGCATGGGATGAAACTTCCATAAAGCAATACTCGCAACCTCTCTCCACCATCTCCCTGAGATAGGCATTGATTTGCATGGGATCGGGAGTGGTATGGGTTGCCGGCCGGGATTCGTTCCCGATCAGCACCTGGATGGTGGAGAGCAATCCGGCACTGAACCCAAGCCTTGTATGCACCTGGTGCAACAGGGTGGCGATGGTGGTTTTGCCGTTGGTACCGGTGATTCCCACCAGTTGCAACTCCTGAGAAGGATTGCCGTGAAATGTGGAGGCTACCCGGGCCAGCGCACTCCTGGAATCAGGAACCCTGATCCACACCGCATCCGCTTCACGACCCGCAGGATCCTCCTCGCAAATGATGGCTGCAGCTCCCGCTGCAAGTGCCTGTGGGATAAACAGGTGGCCATCGGCCTGGGTGCCCCTGATGGCCACAAAGAGTGCGCCTCCCTTCACTGCCCTTGAGTCAAAGGTGATCCCCTGGATCTCGGGGTTCGTTTCACCCTTCAGCCCGGTAATCTCCAATCCCTGTATGACCTCCTTAAGTTTCACTTATCCCTCTTTAATGCTCATGTTCAGTGTAACGACTGTTCCTTTCCTGATCAGGGATCCCGGCGGAACCGATTGTTGCCTGACCGTCCCGCGGCCATCCACCAGCACCTTCAATCCATTGCTTTCCAACAGGTACAGTGCATCCTTCAGTCCCATATCCACCACGTTGGGTACCAGTTCACCGGTGATCGACCTGGCAGAGAGCACAACCCCCTCAGGGGTACTCCTCGTGGAAACCCATGTGGCGTCATCCCCGTTCTCCGTATAAGGCAGTTGCAGGTATTCAAAAGCAGATTCAAGGGCTTCCCCGCTGCCGCTTTTGGAATAGGGGGCCTGGACACCTTCAACGGCCAGCACTGCCTGGTTTTCGTGCATTGCAAACTCGCGGGCATAGATTCGGTCCGTGATCTCCCTGAAAATGGGCCCTGCCACCAGGTTCCCGTAATAGATCTGCCTCGATTTGGCATTAACCACCACGATGCAGGAATATTTTGGATCGTCAGCCGGGAAGTAGCCCACAAAGGAGGCCATGTAAAGGGCTTCGGTATACCCTTCACTGTCGAGTGCCAGCTGGGCAGTCCCGGTCTTGCCAGCAATTTTATAGTGGCTGTTGGCCAGGTTTTTTGCTGTGCCGTTGGTCACCACGCCTTCAAGCATTTCCCTGACCTGGTCAAGGGTCTCCCGGCTGCATATGTGGTTGTTCAGTACCTGGGTGCTGAAACGCTTTACAATCTTTCCGTGTGAAAGCATCTCCTCAACGAACACAGGTTTAACCATCTTTCCGCTGTTTGCCACAGCGTTGTAAAAAGCCAGGATCTGCAATGGAGTCATGCGCACTTCGTAACCGATTGCCATCCATGGCAGTGAAACACCAGACCAAAGGTCACTGTCGGTATATTTGATTTCGGGTTTCCCTTCTCCCCTGATCTCAAGCCCGAGCTTCTGGTTCAGCCCCATCTCATACAACCGGTTGATGAACTGCTCCGGCTTTTTCTTGTAGTTCTCATCGACAATCCGGGAGATCCCCACATTGGAGGATGCTTCAAATGCATGTTTTACGGTGGTTATTCCCAATCCTTCATGCCCGCTATCCTCCATTTTCTGCCCGTAGTAGTAGGTGATCCCATTTCCCACATCCACCAGATCCTCCGGTTTTACATGCCCGTCTTCCAACAGGGCGATCATGGAGGCCAGTTTGAATGTGGATCCGGGTTCAGTGCTCTCACCGATGGCATAATTGTATGTTTCGCTGTAGTCCCCCCGCTCATCCTGTGACAGGTTGGCGATGGCCCGGACCTTGCCGGTTTTCACCTCCATGACCACTACGGTTCCGTGATCCGCACCATGTTTCAGCAATTGGGCGTGCAGGGCACTCTCTGCCACATCCTGCAGGTCCACGTCGATGGTGGACACAATATCGTACCCGTCTTCGGGTTCGATCTCATTGTTATCATTGATGGGCATCCAGATATCCCCCCGGATCTTTCTCATGAGCCTGTATCCCTCCACCCCTTTCAGTTCTTCATCATACGCTCCCTCCAGTCCGACCACACTTTCCAGGTCATCGCTCATGGTGTACCCCACAGTCCTGGCTGCCAGTCTCCCGTAAGGCCTCACCCTTCTGTTCTGCTGCACATAGATCGCGCCTCCCTCATATTTCCCCAGTCTGTAAATGGGGAACTGCTTCACCTGTTGCAACTGGGTGTAGGTCACATTCCGTTTGACCAGGAAGTACCGGTCGCCCGCCTCCTGTGCCCTTACCAGCTCCCTTTTGTAGGTGGTCCAGTTCCGGTCGCCGAAGAGGTTGGAGAGGGACCTGGATAACTCGTCAACCCCACGGTCAAAAATATCCCGGGTGAAGGATTCGGAACGAAAATCCATGCGGATCTCATAAAATGGGACCGATACTGCCATCAACCTGCCGTCGGATGAAAAAATATTGCCGCGGTTGGGCTCAATCACTTTGTGCCTGATGGTGCTGTTCTCTTCCTGTGCCCAGGTCTCCTTCTCAAAGATCTGGAGATGGAGTGCCTTTCCCAGGATGAGCAGGCCCATCAGCAACACCCCGAAATAAACCAGGGAGGTCCGAACCAGTATGTCCCTTTTTAATGACATTCTATTTCCTGGGATCAATCAGTTTTTTGGGGGGCTCAAGGTTCTCTTCCAGGCCCAGTTCATAACGGTTCACGAGTCTTACCACCTCTGACTGGCGGCTGATCTTGACCAGGTCGGAGGAGATGGTTATGGATTTTGCCCTCATCTCTTTCACATCGCTTTGTAACTGGTTTAACCGGATCACGGTCTTCTCGGCGTGGTTCCGGTTGGCGATGGATGCAAAAGCGATCAGCACCAGAAGCAGGATGAACCTGGACTGCTTGAGTACCGCTTTTCTGGTCAGCACATTCCCGTCCAGCAGATCCCGGAGGGAAAAACTCTTCTCCTTCTCCTCGATGGACTGATCAAATTCTATATTTTGTTTCTCTTTGGTCATTCACTGATTTTTTCAGCGATTCTCAGTTTCGCACTCCGTGCCCTGTTATTCTCTTCAATCTCTTCCATGGAAGGGGTAATCACGCTGCGGTTCACTAACTTCCAGGGAGATTGTATATTACCGTAAAAATCTTTTTGAATCTCCCCTTCAAGGTTCCCTGAACGCATATAATTCTTGACCATGCGATCTTCCAGTGAATGGTATGTGATTACCACCAGCCTTCCACCTGTCCCCATGCAACCGGCTGTCTGCAACAACATCTCCCTGAGTGATTCCATCTCACGGTTCACCTCGATCCTCAATGCCTGGTAAATCCGGGCCAGGAATTTACTGGGTTGCCCCCTTGGAATAAATTTTTGCAGTGCGCGCTCCAGATCCCCGGTGGTTTCAAGATTTCCGGACATCCTTGTTTCCACTACGGCCCCTGCCAGCGCATTGGCATTGGTGAGTTCCCCGTAGCTCCTGAAGACCTTTCCCAGTTCCTCCCGTGTATATTCGTTTAACACATTCCATGCGGTTTTCCCGCTGCGCACATCCATGCGCATGTCCAGTGCCACATTTGATTTGAAGGAAAATCCCCTTTCAGGACGATCGATCTGGTGTGAAGATATACCCAGGTCCGCAAGGATCCCGTCTACCCTTTCAGCCGAATGATACCTGAGGTAATTTTTTAAGTATCTGAAGTTTGCCCCGACAAAAATGAACCTTTTATCATCCGGCACATTGGCCCCTGCATCCTGATCCTGGTCAAAGGCGATGAGCCTGCCATATTTCCCCAACTTTTTAAGAACTTCGCGAGAGTGCCCCCCCCCTCCAAAGGTCAGATCCACATAGGTGCCCTTTGGTTTGATATTAAGTCCGAGTATGCTTTCATGCAACAGTGCCGGCCTATGATAGCCCATTATGTATCTGGTTCATCAAACGATCCACCTAAAATTTTCTCGGCCATGGCAGCGAAATCCTCGTCAGCCGCACTCACGGTTCCATACTGATCCGAGGCCCAGATCTCAATCTTTCCAGACTGACCTGCCATGACCACCTCGTCGCTGATCCGGGCATATTCCAGCAAACGTTTCGGGATCAGCATCCGGTTGTTGGCATCCAGCGAAACTTCAGCCGTTCCGGAAAAAAACATCCTCAGAAAACGTGCATGTTCCTTGTTGTAAGGGTTGGTCCTGGCCCGGATGATCTTGTTCTGCCTGTCCCACTCCTCCATGGGATACATAATCAGGCAGTTCTCAAACACATCCCTCTTCAGCACAAACCCATCCTGCGCCCCTTCCCTGATCTGCTTTTTAAAGGCAGAAGGAAAAGAGAGACGACCCTTTGAATCGAGCCTGACAGTATAATCTCCGATAAAAGTTATCATAGAGTTTCAGCAGGTTTGAGGGTAAAAATAGCACTTTTTCACCACTTTGTACCATTTCACCCCACTTTTTCCCACTTTGTTAATAACTTTTCTGCGATCCAATGAAACCTGTTTCCCATGGTTTTCGCCGGAAAATTTTTAATACTTTTGCTTTATAACCCGTGTCAGAAAAGACCGAACGGAAGATCCAATGGATGAGGCAACCCATAAAAAAAACTTTAAACCGATCAATATCAGGGACTTATTTAACGAAAAAAATCCCGCCCTTGCCCGGTGGATCCCCGGCTTTGTCTATCGGTGGCTCAGCCGGATCCTGCGCATTGACTTTTTTAATGATTCCATCCTCTACCGCCACGGATATAAAAAGGATGTGGAGTTTGCCCGTGCTTCCATTGAAGCGCTCAATGTGACGCTGGATGTGGTGGGCAGCGAAAAACTGCCCCCGGAAGGCCGGTTTATCTTTGCTGCCAATCATCCACTGGGGGGATTTGACGGGATGATGATCATCAGTGAGCTCTGCCGGCACTACAGCCACCTGAAGGTGCTGGTGAACGACATCCTGATGAATGTGAAAAATATGGACGGGATCTTTGTTCCCATCAATAAGCATGGCACCCAGGCCAAGGAGAACCTCAGGAAGTTCATGGGGATCAAGACCAATCTGGAGATGTTCTTTCTTCCAAATGAGTCTTACAAACACCGCAACAAACACTTTGTGATCACATTCGGAAAACCCATCCCCTATCAAACCTTTGACCATCGGTTCACGCCCCATGAATGGGCACAACTTGTAAAGGACCACACATATCTGATTGCCGGTGATCCTCAGCGGAAGTTCAGTTACCTGAAACCTCAAACCAATTCCAAATGACAATGAAAGATATCATACCCGCGGTCCCCCTTGAAGTACTTCAGGAAGAACTTTCCCGGGATAAATTCATTCGCAAGACAAACAAAGCCGGAAACAGAATCTACATTGTCAATGCGGAAAATTCTCCCAATGTCATGCGCGAAATAGGAAGATTGAGGGAACTTTCGTTCCGCAATGCCGGCGGGGGGACCGGATTGGAATGTGACCTGGATGAATACGACACCGGGGAGGCTGCCTACCAACAACTTGTGGTATGGGATCCCGATGAAAAGACCATCCTCGGGGGGTACCGGTTTCATATCTGCGACTCCAGCAAATGCTTCAAGGACGGAAAGGTCCGGCTGGCCACTGCAAAACTGTTCAATTTTTCGGAACCTTTTATCAGGGATTACCTTCCACATATGATTGAACTTGGACGCTCTTTCGTGCAACCCAAATACCAGTCCACAGCCCTGAGAAGAAAGGGCATCTATGCACTGGATAACCTCTGGGACGGATTGGGAACCCTGGTCCTGGATTATCCGGATAAAAAATTTATGTTCGGGAAAGTCACCATGTACCTCCATTATCACCAGATGGCCCGGGATATGATCCTCTTCTTTTTGAACAAGCATTTTCCTGACAGAGAGGGTCTTGTGGTCCCACTGGAACCCCTGAAGATGGCCACGGACCGCGCCAAGCTGACAGCCATTTTTACCGGGCAGGATTACCAGGAGGATTACAAGATCCTCTCCAGGGAGGTGAGGGCCTGCGGGGAGAACATTCCGCCCCTGATCAATGCCTATATGAACCTTTCACCCTCCATGAAAACCTTCGGTACCGTACTGAACCGGACTTTCGGGGATGTGGAGGAGACCGGCATCATGATCACCATCAATGACCTTTACAAAGCGAAAGTGGAACGGCACGTGATGAATTATGTCCCCAAAGGAATGCAGAAGATCAAAAGCCTGAGGAGAAGAGCCCGGAAGATCCAAAGGCTCGTGAGCAGGTTCAATTTCAATAAGCGTTCATAGCAGGCCCGTGGAGCCAGGGATCTAATAGGCACGGGCCTTGACCCCGTGGATGTAGTTGAGGAATGAGGTGCTGACCACCTTGTTGCCTCCCGGTGTGGGATAATCACCTGTAAAATACCAGTCCCCGAGATCATCCGGAACCGCCTTATGGAGGTTCTCAATGGTCTGGTATACAACCTTCACCTCCGCCTTCACATCCTTATCGGTAATCATCTGTGCAATTTTATCACTCACCTGCTCGGGTGTAAAGGGCTTGTAGATGTCCTTCACATAGTTGACATACTCCTCCTTGGGATAATCCTTCTGCATGTTGCATTTCTTATAGACCTCATTGATCACATGCTCCATCTCGTTCTCCTTCAGGAGGGCGATGGCGGCCTGGAAAGCAATAAAATCCCCCAGCCTGGCCATGTCAATCCCATAGCAGTCAGGATACCTGATCTGTGGCGATGAGGAGACCACCACGATCCTCTTGGGGCCAAGCCGGTCCAGTATCTTGATAATGCTCTGCTTCAGGGTGGTACCCCGCACAATGCTGTCATCAATCACCACCAGGTTATCCACCCCCCTGCGGATGGTCCCGTAGGTGATATCGTATACATGACTCACCAGGTCCTTTCTGCCCTTGTCCTGGGAGATAAAAGTTCTGAGCTTCAAATCCTTGATGGCCACCTTTTCGATGCGCACACGCTCCGACATGATCTTCAGCACCTCATCATGGCTGCAGCTCCCTTCAAATTGCTGCAGTTTTTCCCACTTTTGCCGGACCATGTGGTCCTCCACTCCTTTAATCATTCCGTAAAATGCCGACTCTGCAGTGTTGGGGATAAAGGAGAAAACCGTTTCATCCACCTCCCCGTCGATGGCATTGATTGTATCCTCGACCAGCAATTCACCCAGTTTTTTTCGCTCCTTGTAAATCTCCCGGTCACTTCCCCTTGAGAAATAGATCCTTTCAAATGAGCATGATTTCTTTACCTCGGGATCCCGGATCCGGTCAACCGATATTTTCCCGGATTTTTTCACCACCAGCGCATGGCCGGGTGGGATCTCCCGGATGCTGTCAAACCCCACGTTCATGGCAGTCTGGATGGCTGGCCGTTCGGAAGTGACGATCACAACCTCGTCGTCATGGTAATAGAAGGCAGGCCTGATCCCCCATGGATCACGCATGGCAAACAGGTCCCCGTGCCCCATCATTCCCGCCACGGTATACCCCCCGTCCCATCGCTTGCTTGCCCCTTCAAGGATCCTGGCCACATTGAGCCGCTCCCCGATCTGATCGGTTATATCCTGGTTGGTGTAACCCTCTGATTTGCATTGATCAAAGAGCCTCTGGTTCTCGTTATCAAGAAAGTGACCTATCTTTTCAAGCATGGTCACCGTATCGGAATACTCCTTGGGATACTGGCCAAGTTCAACCAGGATATCGAACAGTTCATCCACATTGGTAAGGTTGAAATTCCCGGCCATGA
>JAHEEC010000075.1 GCA_024640885.1 Bacteroidota bacterium
TTGGTACCGCGCCACAGGTAGCTGCTAACCAGATCTCCCCCCAGGCTGAAAGGGGAGGAGGATTCCTCTTCCTGTGCACTCAAATTCATGGATGATATCAAAAAGCTCATCACCATCATAGTCAGTATTCCTTTCATCAGATGCATCCTTTTCATAACAGTAATTTTTAGGGTTAAAGAAATATCAATTCGGCATAAAAGTATATTATTTATTTTCATACCCCCATAAAAAAGGGTATAAAAATATCAAAAAGATATAAAATATATTTTACACCCCTATAAAAAAGGGGGTGCAATACGGAAAAGAACATATAATTCTACGAGACCCCCTATTCAGATGAAATTTACTATTATCTGCATCCTTTGGTTGATTCTCTCCAATTCCTTAAATTGTGACTCAACTGATCCTAACCAGTTCACAAATCATGAAAACCCACACCAGGTATGTGTTGATCCTAATTTTGCTGTGCGGAATAAGCCAGCTCAACGGACAGAAGACAGCACTGCTTCTCATCGATATACAGGAATTTTATTTCCCCGGAGGCAGTCTTCTCCTGGAGAACCCCGAATTGGCAGGAATGAATGCGGGCCTTTTGCTGGACCAATTCAGGAAAAGTGATTTGTCTGTGTACCATGTCAGGCACAATGTGGCGCAGGGAGGAGAGATCCACTCCTACGTGAAACCAATTGAAGGAGAACCAGTCATCACAAAAGATGAAGTCAATGCTTTCCTCGGTACGGACCTTCTGGAACGGTTGCAGGCAGATTCAATCGTACAATTGGTGATTTGCGGGATGCAGACACATATGTGTGTGGAAGCAGCAGTGCGAGCAGCCCACGATTTTGGCTTCTCCTGCCTGCTGGTGACCGATGCATGTGCAACCCGGGCGCTCCAGTTCGAGGATCACATCATTACTGCTAAAAATGTCCAGTATTCCACCATCAATACCCTGGAAGGCACCTATTCCAGGATCACAACCACAGACGCATTTCTCAGAGATTTCGATCAATTCAACCGCTAGGACAATCAGGTTTTATCATTTATGCTAACTTTGATTTCTGATCAAATTTAGAGGGATGAATTTACTTGAACAGTTGAAGCAATACACCCAGGTGGTGGCCGATACCGGTGATTTTGAGAGCATGAGGCAATTTAAACCGGTGGATGCAACCACCAACCCTTCCCTGATTTATGCGGCAGCACAAAAAGAGGAGTATTCAGGTGTGGTGGAGAGGGCAATTCAGTTCGGATTAAAATCGGGCGGAACAGGGGACCAGCAACTTGCCACCGCCATGGATATGCTGTCCGTGGCATTTGGGATGGAGATCCTCAAAATAGTACCCCGAAGGGTGTCCACAGAGGTGGATGCGAGACTCTCATTCGATGCAGAAGGGAGCGTGGAAAAGGCACGGAGGTTGATTGGTCTCTATGAGGCGAACGGAGTTTCCAGAGAAAAGGTATTGATCAAACTTGCCGCCACATGGGAGGGTATTCATGCAGCCACCCTACTTGAGAAGGAGGGGATCCATTGCAACCTCACATTGCTTTTCAGCATGGCCCAGGCCATTGCATGCGCTGAAGCCAGGGTGCAGCTTATATCCCCGTTTGTGGGCAGGATCTACGACTGGCATAGAAAAGAACGGGGTGTGGACCATATTCCCGGGCCTGAGGATCCGGGTGTACAATCGGTGCGGAGCATATTTCATTACTATAAAAAGTTTGGCTACGGGACCGAAGTCATGGGCGCCTCTTTCAGAAATATGGAAGAGATCACCGAACTTGCCGGTTGCGATTTACTGACCATCTCCCCCGGGTTGCTGGGCGAACTCACAAACAAGGAAGGTGAGCTGCAAAAGAAACTGGATGAAAATGAATCCAGAAGTATGAAGCTTGAACGGATCGTCCTGGACGAAAAGGGATTCCGGTGGATGCACAATGAAGATCCTATGGCCGTGGAAAAACTCTCTGACGGAATCAGGAGATTTACCGCTGACCTGGTCAGGCTGGAAGATTTTGTGGGAGGTAAAATGAAATAATTGATTTGATAAAGCAATATGTTGTTGGAGGATATTAAAGATATACTGAACCGGGAGGCTGATGCCATCAGGGCGATCCCTGTCACAGAAGACTACCATAAGGTGGTGGCGCTCATCCATGATAAGGTTCATGGTAAGGGGGGAAAGATCATTGCCAGTGGGATGGGCAAAGCCGGTCATGTAGCCAATCACATGGCCACTACCCTCAGCTCTACCGGAACTCCTGCTCTGTTTCTTCATCCCAGCGAAGCACAGCACGGCGACCTGGGCATCATCAGGGAAAATGATGTCCTCCTTGTCCTTTCCAACTCAGGCAAGACACGGGAGATCCTAGAACTGGTTGAACTTACCCATTCGCTTTATCCCGGGATCCCGGTTGTGATCATTACCGGGAACCCGGATGGCCCGCTGGCCCGTCAATCGAGCCTGGTACTTTTTACGGGTGGTCCTGATGAAGTGTGTCCCCTCGGGCTGACACCCACCACATCGGCAACCGCAATGACTGTAATAGGAGATGTACTTGTGGTTCTGCTGATGAAAAAGACGGGCTTTTCGGCCCTTGATTACGCAAAACGGCACCATGGAGGATACCTGGGACAAAAATCGAGGGAGGCGGGAAATGAGAATAAATAAAGAGGAGTGTACCGGCCTTGTTATCGATATCCAGGAGAGGCTCTTCCCCCATATGGATCAAAAGGAGGAGTTGTTGAAGAAATGCAGCATCCTGATCCGGGGTTTGAATGCACTGAAAGTACCTCTAGTGGTTACTGAACAATATCCCAAAGGATTGGGGCCTACCGTTTCCATGGTGAAAGCGGATCTTCAGGGGAGAGATCCCATCGAGAAGATCTCCTTTTCCTGTTGTGATGAGCCTGCATTCATGGGAGCAATCGGCCAATTGTCGAGGAACACGCTGATCGTCTCTGGCATTGAGGCACATGTTTGTATTTTGCAAACCGTGGTTGACCTGGTCACATCAGGCTACAGCCCAGTGGTGGTAGCCGATTGCATCACTTCCAGGAAGGGCGAGGACAAAAGATGGGCCCTTGAGAGGATGCGTTCAGAAGGGGCCACCATTTCGACCTGTGAATCCATCCTTTTTGAACTTGCCAGGAGAGCCGGTACCCCGGAGTTTAAGGCAATCTCACAGCTTGTAAAATAACACCGGATCGTTATGCCACATATTTACGCCGTAGGAGAGACTATTCTGGACATTATCTTTAAGGATCATCAGCCCCGGGCTGCAAAACCAGGGGGTTCATCTTTCAATGCCTCCATTACCCTTGGTCGGCTTGGTGCACCCATTTCCCTGATCAGTGAGACGGGGAACGATAAAGTGGGGGACCTTATCCAGGAATTTATGGAGCAGAACGGAGTGGATACCAACTATCTCTCCCGGTTTGACAATGGTCAGTCTGCCATTGCACTTGCCTTTCTAAATGAGCACAGTGATGCGGAATATCAGTTTTACAAAGATTATCCGCACCAGCGCCTCAACGTGGAATTTCCCAAATTCCGGAAGAATGACCTGCTCATGTTTGGCTCATTTTATGCCCTCAACCCTGGGATAAGACCCAGGGTCGTGGAGTTGCTCCATCAGGCAAGTAAGGAAGGGGTCACCATCATGTACGATCCCAATTTCAGGAACAGCCATGCAGCTGAGCGCGGGGAACTGATGGCTATGATCAAGGAAAACATGGGTTTTGCAAGCATCATTAGGGCTTCAGATGAAGACCTGGTCAATATTTTTGAAGTGGACAATCCCGATGATGCCTGGGAACAGATCCGTTCCCATTGTCCGGTGCTGATCTATACGGCCAATGCGCAGGGAGTGCATTTGAGGACAGAAGATCTGGACCTTTTTGTGGATGTGGACCGGATCAAACCGCTGAGTACCATTGGAGCAGGAGATACCTTTAATGCGGGGATCCTCTACGGCCTCCATCGAAGTGGCTACAGTGGTGACCAGATTAAAGAGCTGGATCGTCACCAATGGAAGGAGCTCATTGGCGTTGCCATTGAGTTTTCGAAGGAAGTATGCCTCAGCTACGATAATTACCTGCCTGTCGAATATGCCGAAAAGGTAAAATTAAGATACAAATGATTGAAAAAAGAGAGCTGGGAAAATCAGAAATAAAAATATCACCCGTTGCGCTGGGAGCCTGGGCAATCGGCGGATGGATGTGGGGAGGATCAGACCGGCGTGATTCCATCAGGGCCATCCATTCCTGTCAGGATTACGGGATTACCTCCATTGATACGGCCCCCATATATGGATTCGGGCATTCGGAACGGATTGTGGGAGAAGCCATAAAAGGAAAACGTGAGCAGTACGAGATCCTGACCAAATCCGGTATGCGATGGGAGGGAACCAGTGGGGAGTTTTACTTCACCACAAGTGATAACGAAGGAAATACCAGGGACGTTTACAAATATTCCGGACGGAACAGCCTGATCAGGGAGTGTGAAGAGAGCCTTGAGAGACTGGGAACCGATTACATTGACCTTTACCAGATACACTGGCCGGATCATACAACCCCCATCGAAGAAGCCATGGAAGCATTCCTGCTGCTCAAGGAGCAAGGGAAGATCAGGGCAGCGGGGGTAAGCAATTACTCGGTGGAACAGATGCAAAGAGCCGCTAATGTAATTGAGCTCAGCACCAACCAGGTACCTTATAGCATGGTTCGCCGGGAGATTGAGGAAGAAATCGTACCCTGGTGCATGGACAATGATTGTGGCATTCTGGCATACAGTCCTTTACAGAGGGGTTTGTTAACCGGTAAAATCACACCTGATTATCCATTTGCCCCGGGCGATTCAAGGCCGGAAACACCGCATTTCAAGATTAATAACCTGATCAAGATCAATAAGTTCCTGGAAGATATCAAACCCCTTGCCCAGGGGAAGGGAGCAACCCTCTCCCAGCTGGTCATTGGCTGGACCCTGAAACAACCAGGAATTACAGCAGCACTGGTGGGAGCGAGGGACGAGGTCCAGGTAAAGCAGAATTCGGGGGCCATGCACATCGAGTTGTCAGATGAAGAGCTGCAGATGATCAATGGCAAAATCAACGGCCTGTACCTTGAACTTGACTGATCAAATTCCAAAGGCCGGCAGATCCCTGTAATTATTTTAAATCCAGGAAACTAAGGGATCAGAATATTATCGATATAAGCCAGCTCATCCTTAGAGAAATTAAGGTTGTGAAGGGTGGCCACATTCTCCTCGAGCTGTATGACTGAGCTGGCCCCGATGAGGACTGATGTGACCTGCCTGCGGTTCAGGATCCAGGCCAGTGCCATTTGCGCCATGGTTTGTCCCCGTTGTTCCGCATGCTGGTTCAGTGCTTTTATTTTTACCAGTGTCCCTGCATCCAGGTGTTCCTTCTGTAAAAAGATGCTTTCACCGGCGATCCTTGAGTCCGCGGGGATCCCATCCAGGTACCTGCCGGTAAGCAATCCCTGGGCAAGTGGACTGAAGGGAATGCATCCAACGCCTCTTTTTTCCAGCACCCCCAGCAACTCCTCTTCCACCCATCGGTGGAACATATTATACTTTGGCTGGTGGATCAGACAGGGGGTTCCCAAATTCTCCAGAATATCAATGGCCTGCCCGGTAGTCTCGGCGTCATAATTGGAAATTCCCGCATAAAGTGCCTTTCCCTGCTGCACGGCGGTGTGCAGTGCCATCATGGTCTCTTCAAGTGGCGTATCCGGATCGGGCCTGTGGGAATAGAAAATATCCACATAATCCAGCCCCATTCTTTTCAGGCTCTGATCAAGGCTGGCAAGGAGGTATTTCCTGCTGCCCCATTCCCCGTAGGGGCCTTCCCACATCAGGTAACCGGCTTTGGTGGATATGATCAACTGGTCGCGGTATGCGCCCAAATCCGATTGCAGGATGTTTTTAAGATTGGATTCGGCGCTTCCGGGGGGAGGTCCATAGTTGTTGGCAAGGTCAAAGTGAGTGATCCCCAGATCAAAAGCCCTGAACAGGATCTCTTTCATCTTTTTAAAATCCCCGGTTCCTCCAAAGTTGTGCCAGAGGCCCAGCGAGATGGCCGGAAGGAGGAGCCCGCTGTGGCCACACCGGTTGTATTTCATCTTGTTGTACCGATCTTTTGATGCGAAGTATGCCATGACAAATGATTTTATTTGTTAACGTTTGAAGAGAGGTATTTTATACATGATGGAATAGGTAAAACCAAATGCGCGGTCCGATGTTCCCAATCCATAACCCGGCACCAGGTGTGGAGTTACCAGGGGATCCATATCTGGATTCAGAAGGATCTTATAGCGTACCGACCAGCCAAGGAAGAGGTTGGTGGCCACCTCTGCTTTCAATCCACCCACCATCTCCACCCAGTGACCCGTAAGGCTATTTTCATAGGATTCAAGAATGAAATCACCCCAGTAATCACCGGGAATGACCACCGATTCAGCAAGCTGGGTGAAACGCGATACTCCGTATCGGAATCCTACTGCGATGGTATGGTGGACCGAGCGATCCTTCATGGGCAGGAGGTTATAATCTGCCCCGATCCTGGCATAGGTTCCACCCAGGGTATAACTGTACAGGTCTGTTGTTTCAGAGATGTGGCTGTATCCCAGTTCAAAGGTTGGATATATATTTTTATATATTTCGGCATCTGCTGAAATCTCGGCACCTACCTGGGAGGGATTGGCAAAAACATAGACAAACCTGGCAAGGTCTATCCCGATCCTCGGCCCATAGGTGCGCAGCGTATCCTGACCGGTCACGGGCTGGCATAAAAAAAGCAATAACGCTCCCTTAAAAATATATCCACAAATGTTCTTCATTCTGCATAAGATCTGCATCAATCACCGCATTAATGATCTCCGCACCGTGTACCATCGCACCCGTAAAGTCTATGGCCCCCAGGGTGAAAAGTGCGCCAAAACCGCAAGTATACGAAATCAGGTAAAATTCGTTGGTATGCGTGATCTGCAGGGTATCTGCCTGTTCGTTGATCCTCAGTACAAAGCGGGAAAACCCATGGCCTGGATCTAATGGCAGCAAGATCCTTGAAAGGGTTATGGAATCATAGAGCAGGCTGTCCGGCCTGTTATCCCTGATCCCGTAAAGGGTCACTCCTGATATGATGGTATCTTTCACTGCTTCTGCCCCAATGGTTTTAAATCGGGCCACCAGCAGCGATTGGCCATCATCCTCACAGATTTCCTGTGCAGTGCAGGAGAACAACAAAATCGAGAAGATAATTGGTATGGATCCGATCTTCATTTCAGGAGATAAACAACAAAGATGATAAAAGGAGAACAAGAAACAAAGCCATAATCCACTAAAAGTAGGTGGCTATTTCTTATCTTGTATCGCAGACACCAATTGTAGCATTTGGGAATTTATCAGATCAAAAAGAATCTCACCCTCGAGGAGAACTTCCGGCAAATAATGACAGGGTGCATCTCCATCATCAGGGAGCAGGCCCGGTTGGGGGAAGGGGAGGATTTCCATGTGGCCATTCATGAGATACGCCGGAGCACAAAAAGAATGAGGTCGATCCTCAGGCTCTTCAGGGATGAGATCGGTTACAGCAATTATTACAGGGAGAACAGGGCATTCCGGGATCTTTCCCGCCTGTTATCACCGGTCCGGGATTTCTACGTCAGGCACCAATTGGTAGAGACCATAGAGAACAGGGTCCCGGATTTAATACCTGGCAATGATTTCAGAACATTACAGGATCATCTGAAGCTGCTGGTTGAACGTGAAAAAGAGCGGATTATATGGAACGGGGGAGGATTTGAAAACGTGTTGTCAGAGATGAGCCTGGCCGAGCGAAGATTAAACCTGTACTGCAAAGTCTCCAATGGCTTCAACTCTGTCCGTTACGGATTAAGAAGGAGTTATAAACAGGGCCACCGAATGGTTGACCGGGGATTGAGACTAAATAATGCTGAATTGTTGCACGAATACAGGAAAAGGACGAAATACCTCCTGTTTCAAATGGAGGTCATGCAGCCCCTCTTCCCTAAGTTGTTGAAGGCTTATGCCACCGCCATTGAAAAACATGATAAACTCCTCGGTGAAATTTGTGACCTGGATCGGCTGGACCTTTTCCTTGGCGGGGTAAGCGGACGGGTGATCCCCCTTTCGGCCGGGGAGAGGCTTAGGGGTAAGATCAAAGAATTCAGGAGAAAACTGATCACAAGGGTCAGTCCGTCCTCTCACCTGATTTATGCTGAAAAGCCAGGCCATCTGGTAAAAAGGTTCACCATATTTTACAATTATTCCTTTGGATTCATACAATACAAACTGACATGATCAAAAAACAAAAAAAACAGTTAGCCATTCAGAATGCTGTCATGGCTGTCATGGAGAAAAACAGGTCCACCTGGCAATCAGTCGCCGAACTGAGTCACAAATATGATCGGTACATCCGGAACCTGAAGAAAACAGAAGATTATTTCATCATCCTTCAGGCTGACCTGAAACCGTTGAAGCTGAAACGGAAAAGTGCCAGGAATATCCTGATCGATCGATTGTTTCCCGTAACCAGTGTGCTGGCAGTATTCGCAAATGACACCGGGGACCGGATGCTGGCTAAGACACTGATCAATAAGGTCACCGAGCTGGAAAAGATGAATTCCAATGCACTTTCAAAGTATGGCATCAGGATACTGAAGAGCACCGGCAGGTTGCTGAATCCTCAACCTGAGCGGGTCAGAAAGGGTCCCAAACAGATGATCTCCGGTTATGGCATCACCGGTCAACATCTTGAAAGTCTGAAGGATGCGCTTGACAACTTCATCAGGGCGGATGTGGATTTGAAGGAAACCCGTTTGATTAAGAAAAAGAGCAAGGCAAGGCTAAAAAAGCGCATTCGCTATAACAAAGCACTGCTTGTGAGCATTGACAGGATGATCCACCTTTTTCGCGACAGCCACAAAGCCTTCTACAACGCATACATCAAATCCAGGATCCCCGGTGAAGCAGATGCTGTGACCTCCATTAAACAGGTGCCACCTGTTCAGGAAGCTGTGGCACCCAAAAAGGAAGCCGTGGCACCCAAAAAGGAAGCCGTGGCACCCAAAAAGGAAGCCGTGGCACCCAAAAAGGGAGCTGTGGCACTCAAAAAGGGAGGGGTGAAGCCACGGAAGGCACCTTCCACAGCCAGTTCATCAACTACCAAAAGGCCCGTGGGGAGGCCCAGGAAAACACCTGCCTCAGGAACGTTGCCTGCAGCAATAAAACCGGCGGCTTCCAGGGGAAAAGGGAAGGCTCAGAAGAAGTGAAACAGGCTCCAGCTGGTTATTTTAAGTTCTTGAGATTTTCTTCAAGCCAGCTGAAGTACTCCTCGTAAAGAAATACCCTGCTTTTCATATCATAGGCCACACCGTGATTTCCCGGAGGAAATATCTTCAGGTCGACGTGCTTGCCCTGGTCGATTAAAGCCGTCATGAACTGAAAAGTGTTTTGGGGATGCACGTTATCGTCCATAAGGGAATGAACCAGCAGCATTTTCCCTTCCAGATTACCTGCCAGTGAGACCATGGAGGAGTTGCGATAACCCTCAGCGTTCTCTTCCAGGAGCCCCATGTATTTTTCGGTCAGGACACAGTCATAATTCCGGTGATCGGAAATGGCGGCCGTGACGATACCCGCAGCGAATACGTCAGGGTGCTGCAAAAGGGACATCCCTGCTGAAAATCCGCCAAAACTATGACCCATGATCCCGATCCTCCCGCGGTCAATCCAAGGTTCCCTGGCCAGGTATTCAGCCGCTTCTGCGAAATCATGGGTTTCCCATTTCCCCAGTTGCTTATGAACGATCTTCTCAAATTCACCGCCATAACCTCCGTTTCCGCGGTTGTTAATATCGGCGATCACGTAGCCCTGCTGGGCCAGGTACTGGTGCCATCCGCTGCTCTCAAAGGTGTTGTAAACCCCCTGGGATCCCGGTCCGCCATATACATCCATGATAAGGGGATAGGACTTCTGGGGATCAAAGTTTATGGGTTTTATAAGGGAACCGTCAATTCTCTGTCCGTCGCTGGTGGTGAATGAGAAAAGTTCTTTGCCGGCATATTCATACCCATCCAGGTATGCAAGGGTCCGCTCATTTCCGGCAATTTTTTTCAGAAACTTCCCCTTCCCGCTTCGCAGATCCACCTGGGAAGGGTTGTGGGTGTCCGAATAGCCATCGATGAAATAGTGTCCCGACGGGGATACATCCACCTGGTGGTCCCCGGGAGTCTCGGTCAATTGTTTCTTTCCCTTTCCGTTGAATTTCACACTGAAAAGGTGCCTTTCAAGCGGCGATATTTCACAGGAGAGATAATAGAGGGTTTTATTCTCCGGGTCAATGGCCTTGATTCCCACCACATCATATTCACCGCTTGTGGTCTGGTTTAATAGGGTTCCCTCATAATCATACTGGTAAATATGTGAATATCCGCTGATATCGGAGATCCAGAAGAAAGAGTCCATCTCCTCGGGAAAATAGAAAAGGTGAAGCTCACCCGCAAAGAAGTCGAAGATGTCGATCCATGCATCGGATCTCTCTTCCAGGATCATTTTTTTCTCACCAGTAAGCACGTCAAAGAGGTACAGTTTCATATGGTTCTGGGCCCTGTTCATCCAGACAACTGCCAGGGTATTTGGCCTGGAGGTCCAGTAGATCCTGGGCATATATCCACCTTCGGGATCAAAGTCCAGCCACTGCCTGGTACCCTCTTCCACATTAAGGATCCCAAGCCTTTCCACCGGGGGCGCATCGCCCACTTTCGGATAGGGAATCTCCATGTAATCGGGGTGCTGATCCGAGAAATCAGTCAGTTTATAGACGGGTACCTCACGTTCGTCTGACTGCCAGAAAGCGATAAACCTGCTGTCGTAGGACCATTCCCAGGCCTGAACCAGACCGAATTCCTCCTCATTGGCCCATCCAAAACGCCCGTTATAATATTTATCCTTGCCATCGGTGGTAAGCTGGGTTTGGTTGCCTGTAGCCAGGTCAAACACAAAAAGGTTCCCATCTTTCCCGTATCCTACCTTTTTCCCGTCCGGGGAGACTTCTGCAGTGAAAGCTCCTTCCACAATGGGCTTCATTGTTTGATCCTCCAGGGAATAATAGAAATAGTCGGCATTGCCGGAGTACCTCCAGATGGATTGAAAGTTGGCCTGGAAAAGCAGGTAGCGGTAGTCCCTGGTCCACTGAAACGAAGCGTACCTGAAAGGATCCTGGGTTCCGGGAAAGGTGTGGTCGCTTCCGTTGAAGACCAGCTCTTCTGATTGATCTTCCACATGATAGGTCCAGATCTGCTGGCTCCTGCCTTCCCTTTTTGTAAACGAGTAGCGTTCCCCGTCTTCGATCCACTCTACCCCTGAAGGTCCCGAGCCACCCCGGAGCGATGATCCGGCGAATAGTGCTTCACTTAATGAGTCATACTGTTTCTTCTGGGCAAGAATGGTCAGGGAAACCAGGATCAGGAGTCCTGCAATTGTAATTTTTCTCATGGATGATGAATTTAATTTGAAGGGGACAAATCTAATAAAAAAGCTCCTTTCAAACGACTATTCCAGGAGCCTTAGGGCATTTTTATGGAGGATACTCTCCAGTTGCTCCTCCCCCAGTTTCAACGACCGCAACAGCTCCAGCAGCGGAAAGCTGGTATTGTCAGTCCCGTACAGGATTTTTGATTCATGCTTCAGAAGGAATCTTCTAGCCTGTGATTGGTCCCTGTTCAATGCATTGAATCCACTTGTCCCTGAGATATCGCAATAAAGGTTGTCATACTCCTCCAGCAGCCGGTCGATGATTCCGAAATTGCTGTAGGAGCCTTTTTGATGGATAAATTTCGGATGCTGGCTGGCACTGATCCCGTTCCAGAAATCGGGACCATGTCCGATGAACCTTACACCTGGAAACTGTCTGATTCTCTTCTCAAGGGATGAGAAATCAAAAAGGATTCCTGGAAAATTGACCTGGCTTTTCTTGATCTTTCGTTTCAGGATCCCGGTTGTTTCGGCAAATCGGGAGATGTAGTACCGCGAGATCCCGTTGTACTTGTCATTCATCAACCTTTCGAGGACCCACTGGAAGAGGCCCTCTTTTTCCTGCACGTATTGCAGCCTGGGATTTTCCATATGAAAAATGAGGGCCATGCGGTGCGTTTGAACCACGTCAAGGTACTTCTCCACCAGGGGATCTTCCCATTTCAACGAGACCTTCAGTTCTCCGAATCCCCTGATTCCTTTGCAGGCGAACAGATCAAATTCCTCATTCAGTTTTTTGGAGGAAGGATCCGGGGCATAAAATGGGATCAACCGGTCAGGGTAGCTCGCACAGGCCTCCAGTACCGAATCTATGGGAAGCTCCATTACCAAACCCGGGAGCGGGGGATTGATCTCATCCCAGGTGAGCAGCCAACTCTGTGCCACTCCCTTCCGGTCCATGGCGCGGACGATGGTACTGGCATCATACCCTTCAAGGCCCACATGCATATGCGCATCAATGATCATTCTTTGAAATCCTTGCCTGACAAGATAATCAGAAAAATAGAATCAGGAAGGGTCTTCCTTTCTTCTGCAATCCCTGATGAGTTGGGCGTGTACGATCCATAATGTGACGGAATCCATGGAAATATGACCCGCCCTGGATTTGTACTTAACCATCACGGACTCTATTCCATCATAGAGGTCCGATGGCTGTTTCCCGGCAAGCTCATCCACCGACCTGACGCCAGCCAGCAGGAGGTTCCTGGCCATGGTTCCTCCCACGCGTGCAATCCTCGAAATGTCACAGAGCGCAAGTATTTCCATGATCCTTGAAACAGGGATCCCCGTCCTGGTGCTCAGGGTTTTGCGTTGCGCTTCGCTCTGGGTCGATTCAAAAAAGTTCCTGCTATTCTTGATCCCGGCAGAATTCAACACTTCCACAAATTCATAGGGGATCCCTGGAAAGAGGGATAGTCCACGGGCCCTTGGGAAGCAGCTTCCCGCTTCACGCTTCAGCAGGCACAGGTCGTCAACCAGAATTCCGGTTTGGACGGAGAGCTCCATGAGGTTTTTTTTCGTGCCGAGCCGATGGAGCAGTTGGCCAAGGTTGGAAATCCCTTTTTCACTAAGTTTTTCCAACTGGAAATTGAGTTTTTCCCCGAGTCCCGGGACACGTCTCTTCTGCTGTTTTGCCCTGATCAGGGCATAGAACCGTTCAAGGGTGACCAGGTTTGGATCAGGGGCAAAGCTTTCCATGGTTCTGTACTAATTTTCAGCCAACAATACGATTCCCCACGGGGTTGTAAAAGTCACTTTTCCTTTTTTTACTGTTCCGAAAGTGTTTGAGTAGTAATCAAACAATTTTGTGCCATTCGTAAAGAGTTTTCCCACCTCAAGGGTTTTTTCTCCCGCTTCTAGATCAAGTCCCACCAGTACGCGGTCTTTGTATCCCCCTGAAATGAAGATCCTTGAAAAGGTGTAGGGCGAGGAGGAAAGCATCTTGTGATCTCCGGCCCCCACCGAGGGATGGGACCTGCGGAATTGCCCTAGCTTTCTGTAGTGCTCCAATACTTCATCCACAGGGTGGTCATTGCGCGTAAATCCAGTCCCTATCTCTTCCCAGTTCATTAAACCCCGAAGGGTGGCATCGCCCAGAGTCCCCGGTATTACAAGCTCCCTGCAGCTTTCATCCCCGTAATAGAGTTGTGAGGCACCCGGTGCCAGCAACAGCTTGGTTCCGGCCTCCATGGGTTTTTCCCGTGTGATGTCAAAAGGATCCCCATCGTCATGAGAGGTCAGGTAATTGAGCACGCCCTTGCCTCTGAGTTCGTGGTGCAGTTTGGCCGAGTAGGAAGCGAAGAGACTCTCGTAATCCTTAAGGGCATCCTTCTTAAAATCGAAGTTGATCAGGCTGTTAATGGAGCATGAGAAATAGTCCACAGTCCGGTCCCCGAATGAATATTCCCTTCCCGAGGAGATCCCGTATCCATATACTTCACCAACCATGTAGAAATCATTGTTGTCAAGTACCTTATTGGGATGCAGCTCTTTCCATTCCTGAAAAGCGATCCTGGCCTCTTTGCCAAGCTCTGTCCAGCACGCTTCTTCGATATGTTTTGCAGTGTCGAGCCTGTAGCCGTCGATCCCGTATTTTCGGATAAAATCGGTGAGCCATTTGATGAGGTAGTACCTGGGTGCCCGGGGATATCCGGTTCTTGTAAAAAAGGCATCAAGTTCATTCAGCTCCGTCTCAAGCCTGCCCCTCTCTTCCCATCTGGTGAGCAGGGGGGGCGGAAGCTCCACCGGTTCCAGGGACTCAGTCCGGATATCCGGCAGGTTTTCCACCAGGGTACAGGTCACCGTGGTTGAATAATCCTTGTACGTACATTTGGGTCCGGTCCTGATCCACTCTGCCGGCCATACAGGATCGATCTTCGTCACTGGTCCGGTATGGTTTATGACCACATCCATGACTATCCTTATCCCCTTTGAATGGGCTGTTTCAACCAGCTCCGCAAGCTCCTGTTCAGTGCCGAAGTTGGGATCGATGGCGGTCCAGTCCCTGATCCAGTACCCATGGTACCCGTAGGTGTTACCGGTGGACTCATCGGTGCTCCCGTGAACCTGTTCAAAAAATGGAGTGATCCAGAGGGCGGTAATTCCAAGCTCGGTGAAATAGTCCTCCCTGAGTTTCCTGATCACACCTTTCATATCGCCCCCTTCAAAGCCCCTCAATTTGCCCGTATCGCCGGTGCGGTTAAAATTCACATCATTGGATGGATCCCCGTTGCAGAACCGGTCAGTCAGAAGAAAATAGAGATTTGCGTTCTCCCAGAAAAAAGGCGCCTCCGGGGCACTTTCCGTTGCATGGGGCGACGATTCGCATGATCCCAGGATCCCTGTACCCATGAAGCCAGTAACCACCAGAATGATCCAATGGTCCAGGCTACTCTTCAGGATCAATTTAATATTTTTCACCATGAACGCCCGTTTTAAAGTGTACTGATGCGCATACCCGGTCATAACCGGATTAAAGTTGAGATCCTCAGGGATGTATAAGGAAAGTCGAATATACCCTGCTGCAACCTCACTTTAAGATCCATTCCCCTGAGCCCGCAAAAGGTGAGGTTCAACCTGTAAACCATGGGTTTGTCACCAATTTCCAGGTACCCGATGTAGCCGCCCCATTGCTGATCCACCCGAAACCTTCCTATGTTCAGGTCAAAACCGGCCCCGTAAAGAAAAGCGTCATTCTGTAGATGGTCCGCCAAGTTGGTCTGATATACATAGAACCCGACCATGGCATAGCCTCGCATCTCCCTGATGGCTCCGTCTCCCGTAAATAGCGTTTTACCTGCGGAAAGGTCAAAAAAGTAGCCCGGAGCATTGGTATGCCTGGCACCATCAAATTTAGTACCCGAGGCGGTCTTGAGATTCACGGTGAAAAGCACATCAGGAATTCGCTCCTGCTCTTCCACCAGTTGAATGTAGGTAGACAAGTAAAGGTCCCCCATGCTGAATCCACCTGGATCATATTCCCTGGAGCGCCGCAGGTCACGCGTAATGGTATCGGTCCGGTACATTTCCACCGGAACGTAGGTGAGACCCAGTCCGACCCTTTTTGAGAAGAGGGGGAAGAAAAGGCCTGTAAATAGGTTTGCAGTCTTGTCTCCCTTGCTGTAATGCCCGTCCATTCCAATTTCAAGGGAGCTATGCCCCGGTGGTCTTCCATTCTGGATCTTTGGCACAGGGAGGGCATTGGGCCCTAAATAACTTGGCGAGTAAACCAGGTAGGAGGACCATGGCGTGATCCCGTCCCAGTTATGTTTGTTGTTCCACCAGCTGTAGTCCTGTGCTGATAGCCGGAAACCCCAGATCACAAGGGCCATCGATAGGGACAGGAGCAATCTGTACATAGCTGGATGCTTTTTGGGTGTCGGTGCAATCCGATTATTCCATGGTCAGTATAATCTTCCCGGCGCTCATATTATTTTTATACTCCAGGATGGCCTCTTCTGCTTTTTCAAGGGGCATGCGCTTGTGGATCCGGGTGTGAAGGGCACCATCGAGGTGACTTTTCACCCTTCCAACCAGTCTCAATTTGAACAAAATACCCTTGGTCTGCAGCCAGTTTCCCAGCTGGAATCCGACAACCTGCTTCATTTCGCTGATGAGACTCGCCGGATCCACTTTCATGGGATCACCTGAAAGTCTGGCATATGCGACCAGGGTGGTCCCTTTCGGTGCCGCCCTGAGCAACTGGGAGGATTGTTCACCTGTAACCGCATCCAGAAAGAGGGTGGCCTTCAATTCATGTGAGATCCTTTGAAGTTCAGATTCAAAGGAGCTGTCAGTGCTGTTCAGCACATGGGAGGCCCCCATTTCCCTGAGTTCGGTTACCTGCTTCTCATTCCTGACGATGTTGATCAAAGGAATCCGGTATTTGCCGGCCAGCCTGATCAACATCTTTCCAAGGGCACTGGCAGCAGCGTTGTTCACCAAAGCCCTGTGATTTCCAGCCCGGGCCATCTCAATCAATGCCATGGCTGTCATCGGATTGATCAACATCATGGATCCCTGTTCATGGGATATATTTCCGGGGAGGAGAGTGGTCCGCATGGCCGAGGTTTTCATATATTCCGCCCAGGCTCCGTCTCCTTCCGGATCGGGTGAACAGGCCACCCGCTTGCCCAACCGCAATCCTGCCATCAATCCGCCACCGGAACGGATGACCGTTCCGCTTCCTTCCAGACCGGGAACAAAAGGATACGTTCTTGCCAGATAATTGCCCCTGATCAGTGCCAGGTCGGAGGGATTGACAGGGGATGCCTGCATCCTGACCAGCACTTCACCCGGTCCTGGATGCGGAACCGGAACTGTTTCGTAAACCAGGTTCCCTCCAGGTTCATGTTGCCTGACGGCCCTCATCACTTCGGGTACTGCGGTTTTGCCTGTTCTGTCGCTGGACATCCTTAGATATCAGGTTTTTCTTGAAGCTTTGATAATAGCCGACAAACGTGCAATGATTGTGGATTGATCCACCTCATCGATCCTATATATATTTTCATCTGCCACGCTCCACTTCAACTTGATCTGCGGAAGGATCTGCTCCCTCACGATCCAGAGCTGCCTGACATCATCCAGCTGTTCAAGGTGAATCAGGATCTTCCACCACCCGAATCCTTCCATTTCCATGGGCCCGACTTCATCGATCACGACCAGGTCGGGGTGGCGCAAAAGTCCGTTCCGGATCCATTTTTCACCCTGGATAAATGCCACAGGGTTAAAATGGAAACGCCGAAACCCGAACCAGCCCTTTCTCTTTTCAATGGATGCCAGGTGGACCTGCCTGCCTCTTTCCAGGTCGCGAAGGATAAATCCCGCTCCCAGTTTCCCCTCCATGGATTCCATGCTCAGAAATCCGGTGATTTTCAAATCTTGATTTTTCAAACCCTCCACCAGTGTGGATAGGAATGCGGTCTTTCCACCTTTTACCTTTCCCGTGATCACATGAATATTTTGATTGGGAGGTTTTGTCATAATTTAATAGTTACCTTCGATCACTGCCCGGTCATTTGCTGATCAGGTCTTAAAATTAGTTAAAAATTAGGCAACACTTGCCCTTAATATTTGTTACACTACTTTAATCCGATAATGAATAAGGCAAAGATCTGGTTTAAGCGCATTGGAATCGTCGGGTTCTTTTTCTTCCTTGTGAAAGGAATTATCTGGCTGGCCATCTTCTTTGGACTGGGAAATCTGTTTGTCAAGTGACCCCCATCTTTAGTTTCCAGCTCTCCCTGGCTTGCCCGAGCAGATCCACCAGCTTTTCGACCTGCGTCTCTCCGGAATTGTAATTGGTGATACAGGCCCTGAGCATCTCCCGGTTCCCTATTTTATAGACAGAGATCCAGGCCTCTCCTGAACCTACGACCACATCACAAATGTACCTGGAAAATCCCTCTTCGGCCTGCGAGGATCTGTCGGTAAAGCAAACCACGGGCAGGGGTGTGTCATTGGTAATGATCCAATCTGCCGAGACTAACTTCTCGCGTAATTTTTGGCCCGTTTCCACCTGGTGTACAATTACTTCTGAATACCCCTCCATTCCAAACATGAGCAACGAAAGGTAGATCTTTAGTCCCGCGAATCTTCTTGACCACTGGAATGAATGGCTGAAAGGATCTGTGATCCGGAGGGTGCGGGCGTCTCCGGGCATATAATCAGTTTTGATCTGAAAGGTGCGGTGGAGAATTTCCTGATCACGGGTGATAAACATGCTTGCTGCCATGGGGACCGAGAACCATTTGTGCAGGTCCATGATCAGCGAATGGCAGGTTTCGATCCCCCTGATCCACTCTTTGTATTGGGGATTGGTGATGACTGCGCCCCCGTAGGCTGCATCCACGTGGAACCAGATCCCCTCTTCGTCACATACCTGTCCGATGCTCTCCAGGGGATCAATGGTACCGGTGCCGGTTGTCCCGGCTGTGGCAACCACCATCAC
>JAHEEC010000173.1 GCA_024640885.1 Bacteroidota bacterium
TGGCTGAAGCCTATTACCAGAAGGTGCCGCTGATCGTGGTCACGGCCGACCGCCCCCTGGAATCAATTCGCCAGTTTGACAACCAGGTGATTGACCAGGTGGCACCCTTCTTCAACCATTCCGTTGGATTCTTTGAATTTCCGCCGGAACTTCGCAGTGAAGAGGAATTAGTAGCGGCGCTCTCTTCGGCAGCGCAACTGCTCAGGGAAGCTGTTTCCCTCCGGGGCGGGCCGGTGCACCTGAATGTACCCATGGTTGAGCCGCTCTATGAGTTGCTTCCGGAGCCCGCGCTATCAGGGTTCGGGAACGGGAACCTGACCGGGAGCGGGGAGGAGAGCCCGGGGGTGTTCCCGCCTCTTCCAGGAGATAAAAAGATCCTGGTCCTGGCCGGTATGGGAACCCATGACGAAAGGGTTCGCTCCGCCCTCGAGAGCCTGGTGGCTTCAGGGCAGACGGTGGTGGTGGCAGAGCATATCGCCAACATGCCCTCGGACCTCTTCATTTCCAATGCAGAACTGGTCCTGGCAGGAGCCTCACCGGAGGAAAGGAGCCGGCTGGCGCCTGACCTGGTCATCGGTTTCGGGGGACAGGTGGTCTCCAAGCGGTTGAAGTTGTTTCTACAGCGACTTAAGGGGGTGGATTTCAGCACCATCCAAGATGATCCCGGTGGGGCACTGAAAGCCCTTTCAGTCAGTTCCCCGGGGAAGGGGAAGGGTGGCCCAAACCTGTTCCAGGAGGTCTGGAAGAGCATCGAATCCAGGGAGCTCCGCAGGGCCGGCCAGTTCCTGGCCAAAGCCCCTTTCTGCGGACTCACCGCCGTTCAAATTGCACTCTCCTCCGTTCCTGCAAATGCAGTTGTTCACCTGGGAAACAGCAGCACCGTCCGGTTTGCACAGCTTATGCCCGTCAGGAAGGAACTTACCTATTTTTCAAACCGGGGCACCTCAGGTATTGATGGTTGTGTATCCTCGGCAGTGGGGGCAGCAATGGTTTCCGATGGCCTGCACCTGCTGCTGGTGGGGGACCTCAGCTTTGTGTACGATTCCAATTCCCTCTGGAACCGGAATTTTCCCATGAATCTAAAGATCATCGTATTGAATGACGGGGGTGGGGGGATATTCCGCCTGCTGGACGGGCCCGGGAGGATGGATTTTTTCGAGGAGTTCAGTGTGACCCACCACCCGGTATCCCTGGAGTTGCTTTCCCAGTCCTTTGGAAGAAATTTCAGCCGGGCCGCCCAGAGGGAAGAGTTCACGGAAGAGCTGGCCCAACTTTTCAGGCCAGGATCCCAACTTTCCGTCCTGGAGGTGGACACCACCGGCCTGGAAAATAGTCGTACCTTTAAGGAGTTTATGAATCAAAACATTTAGCCAGCCATGCCAGTGAGAGAGTGGAAGACCATCAGGGATTTCGAGGAGATCAGGTTTGATCTCTTTGAGGGGATCGCCAGGATCACCATTAACAGACCCAGGTACTATAATGCATTTACCCCGGATACCACAAAGGAGATGAGTGAAGCACTGGTGCTGTGCAGGGAAATGACCGGGGTAAGGGTGGTGGTGCTGACAGGGGAGGGAGATAAGGCCTTCTGCAGCGGAGGGGACCAGAACGTGAAGGGTTTTGCCGGTTATGTTGGCAAGGACGGGGTCCCCAGGCTCAACATACTGGATGTGCAGCGACAGATCAGGAGCCTGCCCAAACCGGTGATCGCCATGGTCAACGGGTATGCCATCGGTGGGGGCCATGTACTCCACGTGGTATGTGACCTCACCATTGCTTCTGAAAACGCGAGGTTTGGACAGACCGGGCCAAGGGTGGGCAGCTTTGATGCGGGTTTCGGTTCCTCATTCCTGGCCAGGCACGTGGGACAGAAGAAAGCCAGGGAGATATGGTTCCTGTGCGAACAATATACGGCCAAGGAAGCCCTCGAGATGGGACTTGTCAATAAAGTGGTTCCCTTTGATCAGCTCGAGGACACCACAGTGTCGTGGTGTATGAAGATCATGCAACACAGCCCCATCGCATTGAGGATGATCAAAGCGGGTCTGAATGCCGAGCTGGATGGACAGGCAGGGATCCAGGAACTTGCCGGAAATGCAACGATGCTCTACTATATGACAGGTGAGGCACAGGAGGGGAAAAACGCCTTCCTGGAGAAGCGGAAGCCTGACTGGGACCAATTTCCCAGATTACCCTGACCGTTTACCTGAAAGAAATTCACTAGCTTTGTCCCTGTATGGAAAGTACAATGATCTGGATCAAGGCATTTCGGCTGCGCACCCTGCCCCTGTCACTCTCTGCGACCATCCTGGGCAGTTTCCTGGGGTATGCGGAAAACAGGTTCAAATGGGGGGTCTTCGTATTTGGAACCCTTACCACACTTTTCCTCCAGATCCTTTCAAACCTGGCCAACGACTATGGGGATGCCAGGAAGGGTACCGATAATGAAAAGAGGCTTGGACCCTTACGGGTTACCCAGACGGGACTTGTGACCGCCTCCAGGATGCGGGCGATGATCTTGATCTTTGTGGTCCTGAGCCTTGTTTCAGGGTCACTCCTGATCTGGCTCGGGCTCAGGGGAGGAGACCTTTTGCTCTACTCCATATTTTTTCTGCTGGGATTTTCTGCCATTTTTGCAGCCATCAAATATACAATTGGAAGAAAGCCTTATGGTTATGTGGGGTTTGGGGATATTATGGTTTTCATCTATTTCGGGATCCTGGGGGTGGCGGGAACATATTTCCTTCATACACAGTCCTTCCATCTCAGCATCCTGCTGCCCGCTTCTTCCATAGGGCTCCTTAGCGTAGGTGTGCTAAACCTGAACAACATGCGGGATCATGAAAATGATGCGGTGAACGGAAAGAACACGCTGGTGGTGAGAATGGGGGTCCCATGGGCCAAGGTATATCATGTGATCCTGCTGTTTACAGCGTTTCTTCTTGGACTGGCTTTTACCATCATCCATTTCGAATCCTATTATCAATTGATCTTCCTGTTGCCGCTTCCCCTGCTGGCATCAGACATCAAGAAAGTCATCACCAACACAGTGCCGGTGGAATTGAATGCCGAGTTAAAGAAACTGGCCGTGGCTACGCTGCTATTTTCCCTATCATTCGGACTCGGACTGGTTCTGTAAATGGTTCATGCCAAATATATCAGTCACCCTTTGCATTTCAAGCGCCCGGCTGGCACTTCCAGGGGGATTTTGCTCCAAAAACCCTGCTGGTATATCAAACTGACAAATCAGGAGGATGTTTCCGGCATCGGGGAAGTTTCGCTGATTCCCGGGTTGAGCGTGGAGGATCCCCTGGAGATGGAGATCAGGCTTGACCACCTGTGCAAATTGATCAACCTGGGTGAAATGGATCCCGGGCAAAAGCTACCTGATTTGCCAGGCATACAGTTTGCACTGGAAACTGCCCTACAGGATCTCAGGGGAGGCGGAAACAGGATTCTTTACCCCTCCGGGTTTACGGACGGGGAAGCCGGGATCCCCATCAACGGGCTCATCTGGATGGGTGACCGGGCCTCCATGACCCGGCAGATCTCCAGGAAAATAGATCAGGGTTTCAGGGTGCTGAAGATGAAAGTGGGTGCGCTTGATCCGGAGGTGGAGCTGGGGGTGCTTGCCCGGATCCGTTCCCGGTTCGGACCCGGGGAGCTGGAGATCAGGCTGGATGCAAACGGGGCCTGGTCCCCGCAGGATGCCCCGGTAAGGATGTGCAGGCTTGCAAAATTCGGGATCCATTCCATTGAACAGCCCATTGCTCCGGGCCAGGTGGAAGAGATGGCGGCCCTTTGCGAGGATCCGGTCATCCCCGTGGCACTGGATGAGGAGTTGCTCGGGATTCACGACCCTGAAAGTAGAAAGGCATTGATGGCGTCTATCAGGCCCTCTTTTGTAGTGTTGAAACCCGGTCTCCTGGGCGGATTCTCGGTTGCGGCACATTGGATCGAGCTGGCTGCAAAGGTGGATGCGGGGTGGTGGATCACCTCGGCGCTTGAATCCTCAATCGGGTTGAATGCCATTGCCCAGTGGGCCTTCCAGCTGCACATCGTCATGCCCCAGGGACTGGGCACCGGAATGCTCTATTCAAATAACATTCCATCTCCGCTTCAACTGGAGGTGGACATGCTCTGGCACAGGCCGGAGCGCAGCTGGAAACTGCCGTCAACCCTTAAAGATTAGCCCTGCAATGGACCTGGCAAATCGCATGATGGTCGAGGGAAGGAGCTACACGCTCGCTTCATTGAGGAACCTCTGCCGTGGGGTTCGCCTGGATCCCGGCATTCCTTTATGGAGAAGGGAGGTATTCACCTTTATGGAGAGGTTCCTGGATCCTGAATCGGGACCAATTTTACAAAGGACCAGTGGGACCACGGGGCCATCCAGTGCACATGTGCTCCACCGGGATGCCATGGTCAGCAGTGCGCGGAGAACCCTCGCATATTTTGACTTAAAGCCGGCTGACCGGGTACTCCTTTGCCTTCCCGTTGGGTACGTGGCAGGTAAAATGATGGTGGTCAGGTCCCTGGTGGGAGGATTGGACCTGGTCCTGACTGAGCCTTCAGGCAGGCCCCTCAAGGATTTGGAGGGGCGGTTCGCCTTCGGAGCCATGGTGCCCCTACAGGTGCATGAGTCACTGAAACAGGGTGATGACCTGTCAGTCATCGGGAAACTGCTCATTGGAGGCGGTCTCCTTCCTGCCTCACTCAAAGAGAAGATCTCCCGCCAAAACCTTCCCGCGCTTTACGAATCATTTGCCATGACTGAAACCTATTCCCACTTTGCGCTGAAGCGGATCAACGGACCTCATCCTGACACTGATTTCAGGTTGCTTGGGGGGGTATCCGTACGGATGGATCACAGGGGTTGCCTGGTGGTGGAGATGGACGGGGTCCTCGGTGAAGAAGTGGTCACCAACGACCTGGTGGAGCTCAGTGGTGACG
>JAHEEC010000076.1 GCA_024640885.1 Bacteroidota bacterium
TTCATCTTTCGTAAACCAGACCACCATATCATCATCGTTTTGGAAATATCTTCCAATGACAGTCACCGGGTTAAATTTGTAACACAGGCGCAGCCCCATTGATGTTTCGATGATCTCTTCTCCTGCATAACGGATCCTGAGGTCCCATAACTCGTCTGTAAAATAGGTCTTTATCACCACATCCTCTCTTTGGGTGGCGCTTGCTTTGAGAAAATTCTCCCTGAAATGATAAAAACCTGTCAGGATATCATAGATATTCTTTGATACGACGTGCATCCCGGACATCTGGCTCATTACAATGGTGGAGTCTGGCCTGGTGTTTCGGTCAAAGAGCACCTCATTGTAAAGACTGTATCTTCCATCTCTGAGGCTCCTGGTTGCGGAAATCGGCAGCCCGGACCCCAGATCCATGCCACATTCAAACCGATAATCCAGATCCTTGAAAATCTTTACCCATCCCGCACTTTGCGCTTCAGCCTTTATGTTGCAGGCTGTTCCTGATGGATCCTCCTGACAGGTGATGGATGCATAACCGATATTGAAGATGCCGTATTTGAGCCTGTAATGGATGGTCTCGCCTGAAAAATCCGGAACTTCAAATGAAACACCCTGGGAAGAAGTTTCCAGGATGGATGCAATCAGAATAGAAAATACCGCTATGATCCGATTGAATGGCATAAGGCTCTTTGATCGTGATCAGGTTTTATCTAATGCTCTTCCGTAATGATACTCAATTAATCAATACTTCCCACCAGTTTCAAATCCCGGTTCGTACAGGGTACTTTTATACGGTGATTTTTGTTGAATTCAAGGATTACAAGACCATCAAGGACATACCATATGGGGAGCTCATGGTGAGCAAGCGGATACGCTGGTTTTTATTTCGCTTCACTGCCTCAAGTGGAGATTCCAGTAAAAGTGAGCACCTCATACCGGGGTAAAGTGAGCACCCCGTTCCAGAGCAAAGTGAGCACCTGATTCGTCAAATCCCAAAATTAAAGCATTTGAAGCAAAGGATATTTTGAATGAATTGAAATGTAATCCAATCAGTTATAGAGTTTATTATTAATGGAAAACTTGTATCCCATTTATTATTTCAATCCGTCCTTTGCATAATATACCATTTTTTTTTCCTACTGCCAGGACTTTCTCGCGCGTATAAAGGCTGATAGGATATGCTTGCCAGATCAAGACTTGACTCACAAGGCAAAAGGTTATAACTTGTATAATATCAATAGAAACCCATCATGTCCCCTTATCCTAGGAGATATCTCAATCTGACTGGAAGGTTACAATTTTAATGAGTTCAAATACCCTAGAATTTAACATAGGCAAATATCATGAAAGACTCTGCAGCCGCAATAATGGCACAATATTTAGAGCAAGAAAAAGTGAAATACCTGTTTGGAGTACCCGGAGCACATGTTTTACCGCTCTACGATGCTGTATACCGTACGACGTCGATTAAACCAATTTTAACCAAACACGAAGGTGGTGGTGCCTTCATGGCATATGGATATGCAGCCATTTCAGGAAACCTGGGGGTTTGCCTTGGAACAGTGGGTCCAGGTGCAACAAATATGGTAAGTGGAGTTACGGCAGCGCATATGGATTCTATTCCTATGCTCGTAATTACTGGCCAGGTGGGTACTAAAGCTTTTGGTCGAAGTGCACACCAGGAAGCCACAGGATATGGGCGTTCGATAGACCAATGTGCCCTTTTTAAGGACATAACGAAAATGAGCGTTATGATAACTGACAAAGCCACCATGTCAAGGACCCTACGAACTGCAATCAGGACATCTCTTTCGGGCAGACCCGGTCCGGTACATATAGCATTCCCTTCAAACATTCAGCTCGAGGAGATTAATGAAGAGATACTCCCCCCAGAGAATTATCGACCCGGCAGCGAAGCAAATGCACTCAATGTTGATCAAGTCAGTACGATCGCAGATTTGGTCTACAATGCAGATAATCCAGCCATGCTTATAGGGTATGGTGCTTCAAAATGTGCCGATGATGGAATAATCATAGAACTGGCTGAAAGATTACAAATTCCAGTTGCGACTTCAGGAAAAGCAAAAGGAGTCTTTCCGGAAGACCATCCACTCTCATTGGGATGTTTTAGTATCCGAGGTTCTAAAGCTGCCAATACCTACCTGAAATCTGATATTGATGTTTTACTGGTTGTGGGAACGGATCTGAGCGAAATGACAAGTCATGGATGGGATCCGAAACTTCAACCGTCGAAAGCCATGATCCAGATAGACATCGATCCAAATGAGATCGGTAAAAACTATCCGGTACAAATCGGATTGGTTGCCGATGCCAGGCAGGCACTTCGTTCTTTATATTCTTTTCTAAAGGATTATGCTCCCAAAGCACAAAGGGATATTAGTTCGTTTAAAAAAAGCAAACAATATTTCAATGAGACCCAAAGCTTTTCCGATCAGGTACCCATAATGCCACAGAGGCTGATGAGAGAGTTGAGAAACTGTCTACCAAGGAATACCATGATTTTTGGAGATATGGGTAATACTTATTCGTGGATCTTGAGATATTTCCAATCATATCCTGAAGGACAGAATTTCTTACCATCCGGTTTGGCTTGCATGGGTGCATCGGTGGCGGCCTGTGTGGGAGGAAAATTGGGAAATCAAGAAGCTCCTGCTGTTTGCATTTGTGGTGATGGAGATTTCTTAATGACAGGCATGGAAGTACTGACAGCAGTCGACTATAATATACCCGTGATCTGGGTAATACTTAAGAATAATCGATTAGGAGCAATCTACGATGTACAGGATCTGTCATACCAGGGCAGGTTTTCAGCGAGCGTGCTTGCCGATACAGATTATGTATCTATTGCAAATGCATTTGGAGCCAAAGGATTCAGAATTGAAAAACCAGAAGAAATTGCCCCAACCGTGAAAAAAGCACTTGACATCAATGGGCCAGTACTTCTGGAAGTAATTATTGATCCCAATGAAAAATTTCCATTGGTTAGCCGGTCACTGGCGCTGAAAGACTCACTTGGATTGCCAAAAATTATGAAGTCCATTTCCATTGAAAGCATTCGTGAACTCATTAAAATGCTCAAAAACAAGGAAGTGTAGCACAGTCAATTCTCAAATAGAATATGGAAGAATCGAGCAATGGCTGGTGGAAAATGATATGCTATAATCCTGGGAGTCTCAGATGATCCTATTTAACTAGGTTATTTTCAATCCCCTTTCAATCATGATCAACAAAAAAGAGAGCTAGCCGAACCTAACTCCCTCTTCGTCAATCGTGGGAACTGATGGATTTCTCCCTCGCAGGGCTCGGTCGTGATCCAGGATAGAGGGGAGTAACACCAAAATCAACTGCAGGCTGCGCCTGGCTTTTATTTCACACAACCGCCTCAAGCTAGCTTGGGCAGTTGTATGAATACAAAAAACCCGACCGGGAAACCGATCGGGTTGATTTTGGTGTGGGAACTGTTGGATTCGAACCAACGACCCCCTGCTTGTAAGGCAGGTGCTCTGAACCAGCTGAGCTAAGCTCCCTTTTGCGGCTGCAAATATAGATGATCTCCATGAATTCACAAAGAAAGAAATGCTTTTTTTGTATATTTCAGACCGTTAATTCCAAAACCCGTTGAAATGTACAGATCCCGGCTGACTTCCAGGTGGATAGGTCCCATGAGATCCACCCTGTTCATGACCATTTTGCTGTTTTCCTGCACTGCAAGAGAAAGCGCTCCGGATGCAGATCCGCAAGTCAATGTGGTCATCGATTCCACCTATTATGCCATGAATCCCATGGACCTGGAATTTGATTCCCTGGAGCAGGTGATGATCGACTCTGGAATGGCCGACCTCATTGATTCCTACAGGGCCATCAGGGCCTATGACCTGCCCAATGGCACACCGCCCGCCGTGCAGTTCAATCCCCTGCCCTATGGGTTCCGGATCCCCGAACCTACCCCACCTGTTCCCTGGGTTATCCCTGATGGGATCGCCAAACCGGCCTGGGAACCGGACCTGGCCTTTATGTCCATACCTGAACTGGCTTCACTGATCCATTCAGGTGAGATCTCCTGCCTGGCCCTGACAGAGTTCTACCTCAACCGTTTAAAGAAATTTGATCCCCAGTTGCACTGCGTGGTGACCCTGACCGAGGCCCATGCCATTGAACAGGCAAAAAAAATGGATACTGAGCTGGCCGCCGGACGGGACCGGGGGATCCTGCACGGCATCCCGTTCGGGGCCAAGGACCTCTTCGCTTTCCCGGACTATCCCACCACCTGGGGTGCCGGGGCTTACAGGGACCAGGTCATCGACCAGACTGCCGGTGTGATCAGGAAACTGGAGGAGGCAGGCGCCATCCTGGTGGCCAAGACCACCCTGGGTGCCCTGGCCATGGGGGATGTGTGGTTTGCCGACACCACCAGGAATCCCTGGAACCTGGAAGAGGGTTCCAGCGGTTCATCGGCCGGATCTGCATCGGCCACAGCCGCCGGGCTGGTTCCATTTGCAATCGGGACCGAAACGTGGGGATCCATCGTCTCCCCTTCCACCCGCTGCGGGACCACAGGTCTGAGACCCACCTACGGAAGGATCACACGCTCAGGGGCAATGGCCCTCAGCTGGAGCATGGACAAGGTGGGTCCCATTTGCAGGAGCGCTGCGGACTGCGCCATTGTATTCGATGCCCTCAGGGGGCCTGACCCTGATGATAAGACCCTGATCGATGCAGGTTTTTCCTACCCTGGAGCCGTGGATCTTTCAAAACTTCGGATCGGATACCTGAAAAGTGCCTTTGAATCCGGCTATGAAACTTCAGACCTGGACAAAGCCAGCCTTCGTGTGCTCAGGAAACTGGGGGCAGAACTGGTTCCGGTGGAGCTGGACAATGAAGGGATCCCCACCTACGCCCTCTCGATCATCCTGGAGGCAGAGGCCGCCGCCGCTTTTGACAACCTGACCAGGTCCAACCGCGATACATTGCTGGTTAGCCAGCATCGTTACGCCTGGCCCAACCTGTTCAGGACAGCCAGGTTCATTACCGCTGTGGAATACATACAGGCCAACCGCATCAGGCTGGAACTGATCGAGGATTACCACCAAAAATTCAAAGCGTTCGATGTGATTGTGGCCCCCTCATTCCAGGGAAGCGATCAGTTGCTGGCCACCAACCTTACCGGAAACCCCGTGGTGGTAGTGCCCAATGGCTTCAAGGAGAACGGATCCCCCTCCAGCATCAGTTTCCTGGGAAATCTCTTTGATGAGGGGACCATCCTTGCTGTGGCATCCGCCTACCAGGAAGCAACCGGTTTCCATAAGAAGAGGCCGGTTCTGTTCTCCAGGATCGATTAGGCGATTCCAGGTCAGGCTTTCAGGAATCCGAGGATCAACCTCTTCTCCATCAGATCCCCTATAAATTTTGAGAGGGAATCATCCAGGTAACGCATGCTCTCAATTCCGGCCATCCAGGCCACATCACTCTTCAGGTCGTTGAGGGGGAGGTGCTCCTCCACCAGCCTGGTGAGGATATAGGCGTGGACCGGTGAAAGGTCCATGAAACTTACATTTCCTGTGTCAGGATCCCTCATGACCAGGATAAAGTAATTTCCCCTGAGTTCGGCACTCTCCTGTGCGGAGTGCAGGTGAACCGGATACTCCAGCTTGATAATCTCATATTCGGGATTGAAAGCCAGCGGGTCCCGAAATATGTTTCCCCGGTCACCATACTCCGGGAATGGCCTGTCCGGCATGGTGTGGATCTCGATTTCCATCCATTCGAAATAGAGCAGATCTTCCAGGTATGGCTTACCGATCTTCACCCCGCTCTCGTTCCCTGAGTGGTATATGTAAAATTCATAGGGGAGCTTCCAGACCTGTGGGGTCTGACAGGCTTCATTGGAGAAGAATTCATGAACCAGGAGGTCCCATCCTGATTCTCCCAGGGCCGCACGGGAAATGGGAAAAGCCGTATCCATGGTATCCCTCACCACGTTATAGACGAGCCTCCTGTAGTGATCAATCCTTCCCGGGGTCAACCCGGGAATCTCCTGTCCGATGCCGGTCCTGACAAATTCTCCCAGCAACTCCTGGATTCTTTGAGTATCCTTATGCAGCATCATGTGTGACTTTCCAGTGTTTTTTCAAAATGTTCCTCAAGTTGGTCAACTCCTCCTGGAGCTGATCCAGTTCGTTAAAATTATAGTCACGCTCCAGCAGCACCGGCACCGGGTCCATCCGCTGGATGGTCCATTCGAACAGGTCGTAAACCGGATCGATGATGGGCTGCCCGTGGGTATCAATGATCAGGTCCGGGCCCACCTGCTCATGTCCGGCCATGTGAATGTATGCCACCCGGTCAAGGGGTAGTTTTCCGATGAACTCCCTGGCATCATAGCCGTGGTTGAAAGCATTCACATAGACATTGTTCACATCAAGCAAGAGTTGGCACTCCGCTTTCTCCACAATCTCTGATACAAATTCAATTTCGGTCATTTGGGCAGCCACAGGCGTGTAATAGGATACATTCTCTATGGCAAGGGGCCTCTCCAGGAGATCCTGCACCTGCCTGATGCGATCCACCACATGGTTCACGGCATCCTTCCTGAAGGGAATGGGCAGCAGGTCATACAGGTGGGCATTGCGACTCTTGGTATAGCTCAGATGCTCGGAGAAGATCCTTACATGGTTCTCATCCAGGAAAACCTTCAGCTCCCTGATGAATTCCAGGTCCAACGGCTCAGGGCTTCCCAGGGAGAGGGAAAGTCCATGGCAGGTTACCGGGTACCGGTCCACCGCTTCTTTCCTGATCCGGTTCCAGTATCCACCCATCCCCATCCAGTTCTCCGGTGCGAATTCCAGGAAATCGGGGGTGAGCCGCGAGCTTTCAAGGATCTCCCTGGAAATATCCCGCCTGAGTCCTATGCCAACCTTTCCTTCCATATGTTGTTTTTTTTGAAAGAGGAATCCCGCATTGTTGCGGGACTCCCGTCCGGACCGGGTGATCCACAATCACCTTCACCACGAATAGCCCCTTGACGAAACAGCCCTGGTCCGGTTCTTTTTATGCAGATCACTTCTTGTGGTCGACCTTCACGCTGGTCCCGGCAACCGTTGACTCTTTGGTATCTGAAGGCATTGTCCCTTTGGAATCTGAAGTCATTGCCCCTTTGGAATCTGTTGCCTTGGCATCCTGGGTCTCGGCTCCGCATGTACCTTCACCGCATTTCCCTTCTCCACATTTGGCCTCAGTACTCTTGGATTCTGTGACCTCCGAACTGCTTACGGCAGCCTTCTTTGTGCCTTGTTTCTGGACGGCCGCCTCTTTGTCGTCTCCACATTTTCCTTCACCGCACTTCAACTCACCAAATTTAAGGGCGGTGGTTTCAGCAGCTTGAGCCTGGTTGGAGTTCACTCCGATCAAATGGCTTCTTACCTGGGCGCCCGTACCAAGGTCATTGTATGCCAGGATGTTTGCTCCCAGTGATGGGGCAGCGGCCATGGATGTGGTTAAAAAGGCACCTGCGAGGATAGATGCGGAACTTAAGATCTTTTTGTCTGTTTTCATCGTTTCAAAAAATTTGGATTAATAATTCATTTGGGTATTGAGACGATGATCAGGAAGGGACCTTACAGATGGCCCCCAATTTAACAACTAATTTGCTTTTAAATGGTTGTCGATTTCCCGGTGAATCCTGGCGCTTGCCTCCTCTGTCATAGAGTGGGAACAGCTGTCATGGCTGCACTGTTCACGGTACTGCTCCAAAGAATGGCTCAGCTGCTTAATCTGGCGGGCATATTTCCTGCAAAGGTGACAGGAGAGCAGGTGCATTTGCAATCGCCACCACCTGACCAGTCCAAGCCGGTGCTCCTCCCTGTAGGAGATCAGGTAGCCGGCCTCGTCGCAGGCCAGCATCCATTTACTAATATATGCCATCATCCGGTTTCCCATATTCTTTATCATATCAGGTGAGCCAGTTACTTTCGATGCATTGCCTCATTTTTAACCGGGCCCGGTGCAGCATGACCCACAGATTAGACGGTGTGATCCCGAGTTCCTGACAAACTTCTTCCGATTCGGCTTCATCGATCATTTTCATTATAAAAACTGCAGCCAGGTTGGACGGTAACTTCGAAATACAGGTTCTGATGACGGCCATTAACTCTTCCTGTTCGATCTCCCCCTCGGGCAGCAAAGAATGGGAATGTGGACCACGCCCTTCCATCCAGTGCCCCTTGAATGGCTCCTCGCTGCGGTAAAAATCCCTGTCGGAAATATTCTGCCCGTAATCGGTCATGGAGGACTCCCTGGATGCAACCTGTTTCCTGTAGGTATCAATGATCTTGCGCTTAAGGATTGAAATCAGCCAGGTCCTTTCCGAACTTCTGCCTTCAAAACCATCTTTGGCCTTAAGCGCCGACAGGAATGTTTCCTGGACCAGGTCCTCGGCCTTTTCTGTATTGTTTATCCTGACAATGGCATAATTGAAGAGATAGTCCCCGTAGCGCTTCACCCATTGCTGGGGATCCAGGATATGTGTACCTTCTTCCGACATGAGATGGGTTGGGTCAGGGCCAAAAGTGCGGACAAGATATGAAAAACTAGGTGAGTTCACCCAGAATTGCGTATTTTTGAGCCCATAATACATGCAGTTGAACCGTAACAGTGATGAACAATTAAAGTGATGAATACCGTGGACACCAAGGGCCTGAAATGCCCTCAGCCCCTGATCATGTTAAAAGAGGCACTCATTGAAATGAAGGCCGGAGACAAGGTTACCGTCTATACGGATAACAATACCTCATTGAAGAACCTGGTCACCTACCTGAAGGACCAGGGAGTTGAGCCGGATGTCACCACCGAAGGCAAGGTGCATAAGATCGTCTCTGAACGGCCTGAAAGCAATATTACCCAGACTGATCCTGCGCGGTACTGTGACCCGGGATCACCCGTCAATGATTATGTGGTATGCGTGAAAAGTGAAATGATGGGGGAAGGGGACCCTGAGCTGGGGAAAATGCTGATGGAGACCTTTCTGGATAACCTGAAACTTCAGGAGCATCTCCCCACCCATGTGGTCATGTACAACGGGGGGGTTAAACTGGCCATGAAACAATCCCCTGCCTGCAAATCCCTTTCGGAGCTGGAGGAGCTGGGGACGAGGATCATGTTATGCGGTACATGCATCGATTATTACAGCCTCCAGTATGATATTGGAGTGGGGATGATCTCGAATATGCTGGTCATTACCGAGACCCTGGCATCGACCGGCCACGTCATCTATCCCTGATCCTTGATTCCATGGGCAAGTCTTTCGATCTTCTTTCAACCATTGAGTACGGCGGCTGCTCCTCAAAACTGCCGGCAGGACTTCTTTCTGAAGTGCTGAAGGAATTTCCCGTGGCTGTGGACCCAAACCTCCTGGTGGATGTTTCCACCCACGATGATGCGGGTGTGTACCGGATCAACAGCGAGACCGCCCTGATCTTTACCACCGATTTCTTTCCACCCATCTGTTCCGACCCTTTTGAATTCGGTGAGATCGCAGCTGCCAACGCCCTGTCAGATGTCTATGCCATGGGCGGATCCCCTTTGCTGGCATTGAACCTGATGATGTTCTCCCATGAAAAAATCCCCCTGGAGGTGTTCGGGGAGATCCTCAGGGGCGGGAGTTCAAAAGTGAAAGAGGCCGGGGCCCTTATCGTCGGAGGGCATACCATCGATGATCATCCTCCAAAATACGGGTTGGCTGTAATCGGAACAGTGCATCCCCAAAGGCTGATCACAAATGCAGGGGCCAGGCCCGGTGACCAGCTGGTCCTTACAAAATCCATCGGAACGGGGGCCCTTGTGTCGGGGGTGAAGAATGGGTTGGCCAGTAAGGAAGATTACCTGAGGGGGCTGGCCCAGATGAAACGATTGAACAGGACCGGAGCAGAGATCGCTGTTAAATACGGGATCAGCAGCATGACCGATATTACCGGATTCGGGCTGGCAGGCCATGCTTTAAAAATGGCGCAGGCCAGCCGCACCAGCTTCAGGATCGAGACAGGGAGAATTCCACTGCTCCCGGGTGCCTTTCAGGTCTTTGAACGGGGAAGCATCCCGGGAGCCACCTTCAGGAACCAGGAATTTTCCGGCGACCGGGCTCATTTCACAAGGGGTGTGGATTACAATATGAAGATGCTGGTCCACGACGCCCAGACTTCCGGGGGATTGCTCATGGCTGTAAATCCCGATCATACAGAAAATGTGATTCGGGAGCTGAAGGAGCTCGATCCCTCCAGCGGTGCGGCCCATATAGGAGAGGTGTTGAGCCAGAGTCCCCGCTCCCTGTACTTTGAATGATCCATATTGAAATTTGCTACATTTGTGATATGAGCAAACACCAGTCCTACAGCTTCATCTACCGCGTACAGCGTATGATCCTGCTGGTGTTTTTCAGCACCACGGCAATTGCCCTCACTGTACCCCTGGCAAGGTTGGACTCCTGGCTGTTTCCCAACCAGCTTTTCGTGCTCATCGCATCACTGGTGCTCTATCTGGTGGTGGTGGTGGTGATCGGATCCATGATCCATGTGGTGACTTACATACCTTTCAACCTGGCCCGGGCATTTGATCCCATTAAGAACGAAATTGTTTCAGGAGCCATTAAAGATATGGGGCAGCTGGGGGAAAGGATAAGCAAATTCACCACCGAATTTTTTGATTTCTCATTTCTTGACATATCGGCCGCTTTTGTGGAGACCGGGGATTCGGGCCTGATCTCCCATGCGGATATGGAAGGTGTGTTTCCCTTGCTGGAGCAGTTTGAAATGCTTGAAAAGAGCAAGCGGCTGGAAAGGATCATAAGGGCGGGGAAACTGACCTTTCATGGGATGGAGTACCACCTTTACATTCTACCCATCTGGTTTGGTGACCGGTGGCTTGGTTACATGGGGCTGCTATCAGAGAAACGCATCAGCCGTTTCTTCCAGGAGTTCCTCATGGAGTATGAAAAGAACTTCCTGGATGACCAGGTCATGCTGGTACTTAACCGTTCAATCAAAGGGTAAAAAGAGATGTGGCTCTCATTGCTGCTTATAACCATCAGTTGTGTAGTGATCTGGCGATCGTCCCATGGTTTCGAAGTGGCCTCCGATTACCTGGGCAGGAGGCTTCCACCGGGGATCAAGGGAGCCACACTGAATGCCATCGCCAGTTCAATGCCCGAATTCCTCACCACCATCTTTTTCCTCTTCTACCTGCGGGATGCGGAAGGTTTTTCAGGGGGACTGGGGGTCACCTCCGGCAGTGCCCTTTTTAACCTCCTGATCATTCCGGCCCTGGCGGTCCTGGTGCTTTTCTCCATGGGAAGGGGAAGCCACATCGTCCTCAACAGGAAAGTGCTTATGCGCGAGGGAGCTGTACTGATGGTCTCGCAGCTCTTTTTCATCAGTTTTCTATTCCTGGGTGACCTGCAAGCCAAACACGGACTGGTGCTGGTCCTCATCTACCTGGCCTATCTGGGGCTCCTCTATTTCATCACAAAAAGCAAAAAAACAGAAGATCGCGGATTTGCCTGGCCCAGGGAGAAAGCAGAAGGAAACCTCCTGGCCGCCGTCGCCACCCTGGACATTGCTTCGGTGGTTCTGAGGAGAAGGAAGATCAGCACCTCCAGTGCCTGGGGCCTGCTGGCAGCAAGCACCCTGGTCATGACCTTCGGCACCTGGCTGCTGGTTTATGCCACCGATCTATTTGGCCACGTGACCAATATTCCCCTGATTTTCGTGGCCGTGGTGCTTTCCGCAGCCGCCACCTCGGTCCCCGACACCATCATCTCCCTCAAAGATGCACGGAAGGGAAATTATGACGATGCAGTGAGCAATGCACTGGGCAGCAACATCTTCGATATTGCTTTTGCGCTTGGACTTCCCATCCTGGTGTACAACCTGATCTTTGACAATTCGATGGCACTCCATGAGGATGTGCTCGCCTTTACAAAAGAGGTCTGGGTTTTTCTCCTGCTCTCCACCGTGGTTGCCCTGGCCATCATGCTGATCGGGAAGAGATTTACCAGGATGAAAGCTTTTATGCTGCTGGGAATGTATGCACTGTTCCTCCTCTTTGTCTGGACCCAGGTCGGGACTGGTCTCCGGGATCTTGGGGAGCCACTTGGTGATTTCCTGAAGGCCGTGGCTGACGGGATCGGCCGGTGGCTCCATTGACACCCTCAGCGGGCGCCGGTCCACCTTGATTGAAGGATCCTGACCACTTCCACATCTGCCTCCAGCCAATCAAGGATTTCAAGTTCTGCCATGGGCACCCAGCGGAACGAGTGGTGTTCGGTGAGCGCAATGGTTCCCCCCTCCACACTGCAGATAAAGGGGATCAGTTTGATGGACCGGGTGCCATATTGATATTTCACAGAAGGCAGCAGCTGCTTGACTGATACCTTGAGGCCCAGTTCTTCCCTGATCTCCCGCTTGATACAATACTCCGGCGATTCCCCCTCCTTCACCTTACCCCCGGGAAATTCCCATTTTAATGGATGCGGCATTAGGCTGCTTCGCCGGGTGACCAGCACATGCTCGTTATCAATGATGATGGCACAGGTTACTTCTGTCATCCTCGGGATCTTGATTTAACGGGACCTGCTTCAGCTGCCGGCTCAACCGTTTCGTTGGGGTTGCCGCTTGGGATAATCCACGTAAGTCTCAATCACTTGATCCCTCCCGATCCTGTTCCAGCCATCGCTTTCCAAAGTAACGACCACCACACCGGCCGTTGGGAGGTTGTCGAGCCGCTCTTTAAGGAACAGATTTGAATACATGGTAAAGGATGGGTTATGACCAAAAATAGCGAGGGTCCGTATATGATCGGGAACCGTGGCAACCACCTGTTCAATCTGGGTCACAAACGCATCATAGAGCGGATCATGGATTTGAAGTGCGGTGGCCTCCAGTGCCCAGACCCTGGACATGATCAGGGCAGTGTTCAGGGCCCTGCTGGCGGGGCTCGAGAGCATCAGGTCGGGCACCAATCCAAGCTTGGTCAGCCTTTGTGCCATTTCATCGGCGTTGTGTATTCCCCGGTCCGCCAGGGGCCGGTCAATATCATCCATGGTCTCATACTCCCAGCTGGACTTGCCATGGCGTATGATCATCAGTCGTCTTTCCATATTTTTTAGAGTAGGTTGCTTGCCAGATCTGCAAGGTAACTCCTTTCCCCTTTCACCAGGTGCACATGGGCAAAAATATCCTGGCCCTTCATCCGGTCGGCCAGGTATGTCAGTCCATTTGACTTGGTATCCAGGTAGGGGGAATCGATCTGCTGAATGTCTCCGGTGAATACCAGCTTGGTCCCCTCCCCTGCCCGGGTAATGATTGTTTTAACTTCGTGCGGGGTGAGGTTCTGGGCTTCATCCACAATGAAGAAGACCCTGGAGAGGCTTCTTCCACGGATATAGGCTAAAGGTGTGATCAGTAACTTTTCTGCCTGCTGCATCTCTTCAATGCGCGAGAACTCCTTGCTCTGCTGCTTGAATTTCTGCTTAATCACCGCAAGGTTATCAAAAAGGGGCTGCATATAGGGCCCTATCTTTTCACCCACATCGCCGGGCAGATATCCAAGGTCCCTGTTCCCCAGCGGAATGATGGGGCGCGCCAGGAAGATCTGGGTATACATTTTTCGCTGGTGAATGGCTGCTGCAAGTGCAAGCAGGGTCTTGCCGGTACCGGCTTTTCCGGTGAGTGCCACAAGCTGAATCTCAGGCCGGGCAAGGGCATCGAGTGCAAAGGTCTGCTCGGCGTTCCTGGGATCTATCCCATAGGTGCGGGTCTTCTCCACACGGTTGATCACCTTGTTGAAAGGGTCATAATGGCCCAATCCGCTTCGTGACTCGTTCCGGAAAATAAAATACTGGTGGGCCATGGGAGGCTTCGTCAAACCGAAACGCTTGACAGGGACCCCTTCCATGGATTCATACATCTCAGAGATCACATTATGGTCCGGCACATCGTTGGACTTCACACTCTCATAAATGTCCTCGATATTCTGTACCATATCGTTGTGGTAATCCTGGGCCATGATCCCGAGGGATTTGGCTTTCATCCTCAGGTTGATATCCTTGGTGATCAGGATCACCGGGCGATCATCCCCGTGCTTCACGCGCAGATGCTCCGCAATTGCCAGGATCCGGTGATCTGGCGTATTTTCAGGAAAAGAAGTGGCCAGTTTCTCCGATGGTTGTTTCCCCGTCTCAATGCTTAATTTACCCTTCCCCTTTCCAAGAGAAAGACCGCCATTGAACAGCTTGTCCCCGCTCAGCTTGTCAAGCTCCCTGGTAAATTCCCGGGCATGGTAATTGATGATATCATTGCCCTTTTTAAAGCGGTCAAGTTCTTCCAGTACGGTGATCGGTACAATGACATCATGTTCATCGAAGTTGTGCAAACACTTGTAATCATGCAACAACACATTGGTATCCAGTACAAAGATCTTCCGGTTTTTTTTCACAGCAGTTGCCATAAATCCCCTCTCATTACGCTAACTTTACCTACGGTAGAACTTGTAAAGCTGTTGTTTACTATATGGCTTCAAAATTATCATTTTTTGCTCCCACTGGAGGAGAGAATTATTCACATTAGGTGAAGTTTTACACACAATTATGAACCAATATGGGCACGGATAAACTCGGAACCATCCTGGACCGGAGGAGCATCCGGCGGTTTACGGATCAAAAGATTGACCATGAAGTCATTACGCAGCTGCTCGATGCAGCCATGCATGCTCCTTCGGCAGTGAACAAACAACCCTGGCATTTTATCGTGATCGACCGGAGGCAGCTGATGGATAAGATCATGGAGATCCATCCCCATGCAGGGATGTTCCGGACTGCCTCCCATGGCATCGTGGTATGCGGTGATGAAAGCTTGCAGCACGATGACGGATACTGGGTGGTGGATTGCGGAGCTGCCACTCAAAACCTGCTCCTGGCGGCCCATTCCCTCGGCCTTGGGGCCTGCTGGGTGGGATTGCATCCGAGGGAGGGCAGGAAAGCCGCTTTTACCACCCTGCTGGACCTCCCTTCCCATGTCAAACCCTTCGCCCTGGTGGCACTGGGCTATCCCGGCGAAAAAAAAACCAGGGCGGATCGGTTCCATCCCGATAAAGTGAAATCCAATGGCTGGGGAGAGCCTTATTATCATTAACCGGACAATGACTTACCAGGAGACCCTTGATTTCTTATTCAGCAGCCTGCCCATGTACCAGAGGGTGGGAAAGGCAGCCTACAAGGCCAACCTGGACAACACCCTTGCACTGGATGCATACTTCGGCCATCCCCACCGCTCCTTTCGCTCCATTCATGTGGCCGGGACCAACGGGAAAGGATCGGTGAGCCACATGCTGGCATCGGTCCTGCAGGAGGCCGGATATCAAACGGGACTCTATACCTCCCCCCACCTGCTCGATTTCCGGGAACGGATCCGGATCAACGGGAAACCCGTGCCTGAAACTGAAGTGACAGACTTTGTAAACAGGCACCATAAGATCATCAGGGAGATCAGCCCCTCCTTTTTCGAAATGACCGTGGCCATGGCATTTGACTATTTTGCCCGGCAAAAAGTGGATGTGGCCATTGTGGAGACGGGGTTGGGGGGAAGACTCGATTCCACCAACATCCTCTCCCCGGAGCTCACCATTATCACCAACATTTCCATGGATCACATGGAGTTCCTGGGAAACAACCTGGCCTCCATTGCCAGGGAAAAAGGGGGGATCATCAAGCAGGGGATCCCGCTGGTGCTGGGGATGGCCCATGAGGAGACAGAAAAGCTGCTCCTCTCCATGGCCGGAGAAAAGGAAGTCCCGGTTCACCTTGCCTACCGCACCTATGAATCTCTCTTTCAAACCATGAACCGGGAGGGGTTAGTCATGCACAGGATCAGGGAATTGCACAGCGACTCCATTGAGACCATCACCCTTGACCTGGCAGGGGATTACCAGCGGGAGAATTTGATCACCGTGCGGACCGCCCTCGGGCTGTTGAAAGACCGGGGGTGGAACATCTCCCCGGAAGCCGTTCAGGAGGGACTCTCATCTGTGGTGAAAAATACCGGCATCCTCGGCAGGTGGCAGACCATCGGCCACAACCCAAGGAGGATCTGCGACACGGCCCATAACCAGGCCGGGATCGCCGCGGCCATGAAACAGCTTATGCAACTGCCCTGCAAAAACCTCCACATGGTCTGGGGCATGGTGGCAGACAAGGAGCTGGATGCCATCCTGCCGTTGCTTCCGGGGGAAGCCACCTATTACTTTACCCGGTCCGGGGTACCCAGGTCCCTGGACCCGCATGTGCTGAAGGCAGCGGCTTCGGTTCACGGACTGAAAGGGGAACTATTTCCCTCAGTCAGTGAAGCATACGGTGCTGCGATGCAAAATGCCGGGGCCGACGATATGATCTTCGTCGGGGGCAGCACCTTTGTGGTCGCAGACCTCCTGAATGCTTCAGGGTATTGATATTTTGATTTACTTTGCAGCTTTAATGACCAATCCAATCACATACCGGGAGATTTGCTTTGATGCCATGGCGGTGGTGAAGGAGGCCGCGGGTTATGTGAGGGACCGGCATGAAAAAAGGGAGAATCTGACCATCGAGGAGAAGGGCCGCCAGAATTTTGTCACCGAAGTGGACAAAAGGGCGGAGGAGATCCTGGTGGCAGGGCTTTCGCAGATCCTTCCGGAAGCAGGATTCATCGCTGAAGAGGGTACCAGCCAAAGGCAGGGAGTGACCTACCAGTGGGTGATCGATCCGGTGGACGGAACCACCAATTTCATCCATGGGGTATTTCCCTTCGCCATCAGCGTGGGGCTCATTGAAAAGGAAGAGGTGGTGGCAGGGATCATCTATGAATTCGGCCTTGATGAATACTTCTATGCATGGAAGGGAGGCGGTGCCTGGCTCAACGGTCTGCCCATCCAGGTGAGCGGTGTGACCGGCATTGACCAGGCGCTCATTGCCACCGGTTTTCCTTACACCAACTTCAAATACCTTTCCGAATTCATGGAAAGCATGGACTTTTTCATGAAGAATTCACATGGTCTCAGGAGGCTGGGGTCCGCTGCCACCGACATTGCCTACGTGGCCTGCGGCAGGTATGACGGATTCTACGAATATGGACTTAATCCATGGGACGTTGCCGCCGGGATCCTGCTGGTCAGGGAGGCTGGCGGGGCAGTTTCCGATTTCGAGGGACACGAGGATCCCCTCTTCAGGGAACATATTGTCTGTGCAAATGCCAGCTGCTTTGCAGAGTTCCAGTCGACCATCCAGAAAATCATGATCCGGCCATGACCCTTGTATCCATAGTGATCCTGAACTGGAACGGCAGGAGGTTCCTGGAGCAGTTCCTGCCCTCCCTGGTTCGCTTTTCAAACCACCCCGGTGCGGAGATCGTCATCGCGGACAATGGCTCAACCGATGATTCCGTAAGGTATCTTCAGGAGGAGTGGCCGGGGATCCGGGTAGTCGTACTGGATAAAAATTATGGATTCAGCGGAGGGTACAACAGGGCACTGGAACAGCTGGAATCCACCTATTTCCTGCTGCTCAATTCAGATATCGAGGTGAGCCAGGGATGGCTTGAACCATTGCTGGAGGAGATGAATAAAAGTGAGCATGTGGCCGCCTGCACACCCAAAATCAAAGATTTCCATCACCGGTCGCGCTTCGAATATGCAGGGGCTGCCGGTGGTTTTATTGACAGGTTCGGGTATCCCTTTTGCCGGGGACGGATCTTTGATCACCTGGAGGAGGATACGGGACAATACGATGATGCAACGGAGGTATTCTGGGGTACCGGGGCCTGCCTGCTGGTGAGGTCCGAACTTTACAGGAAGGCCGGGGGACTGGACGAACAATTCTTCGCGCATATGGAAGAGATCGATCTTTGCTGGAGGCTGAAGCGCATGGGGCATTCCATTCATTTTGTCCCCGGTTCCACCATTTACCATGTGGGGGGCGGTACCCTGAAGCGGGGCGATCCCATGAAAACTTTCCTGAATTTCAGGAACAACCTGCTGCTGCTCCATAAGAACCTGCCTGAACGCAAAAGGAAGCGGATCATTTTTTTC
>JAHEEC010000174.1:0-1303 GCA_024640885.1 Bacteroidota bacterium
ACACCCTGATGATCGTTTTTATCTTCGGATTGACTCAACTCTATTTTGCCATCAGGGAGAAGTACTTCAAGGACCTCCTGATCACAGTGGCCATCCTTCTGGTGGCCGTGGGTTTCAGCGTGGCCAGCAATGCTTCGCGACTCTGGACCACCCTCGAGTATGGTAAATATTCCATGAGAAGCCGGTCCGAACTGACACGGGAAGCGGGTGACCAGACCTCGGGGCTGACCAAAAGCTACGCCACCCAGTGGAGCTACGGGATCGATGAGACATTTTCCCTGCTCATACCCGGGTTCAAGGGGGGAAGCAGCGATGGTTCCCTTTCCGAAAACTCCGAGACCTATCGCCTCTTCGCACAAAACAATCCCTCCCAGGCTGCCGAAGTGGTCAAGCACCTGCCCCTTTACTGGGGCACACAAACCTCCACCCTCGGGAATGTCTATGTGGGTGCCATCGTGGTTTTCCTATTTGTGCTGGGAATGTTTATTGGAGACAGAAGGATCAAATGGTGGCTGCTGGCTGCCACGATTCTGGGCATCATGCTTGCATGGGGTAAAAATTTCATGTTCCTCACCGATTTCTTCATGGACCACGTGCCCGGATACAACAAATTCAGGACCGTGAGCATGACCCTGGTGATCCCGGCACTGGCCATGCCCATCCTGGCCATGATCACCATGCACCAGGTGCTCTTCGGCGACATCGATAAAAAGAAACTGTTTACCGCACTGAAATGGTCCGCGGGGATTGTGGGGGGCATCTCCCTGCTTTTTGCCCTCTTTCCGGACCTGGCAGGCAATTTCGTATCTGCCCAGGACAGCAATTACCAGCCCGCCCTGGCTGATGCGCTCCGGGCCGACCGCAGAAGCCTGCTCAGGATGGATGCCCTGCGCTCGGCGATCTTCACCGGGCTCACAGCGGGTATGATCCTCCTTTTTAAGATGGAGAAGATCAAACCGAATGTGGTCATCGTGGGCCTGGCACTCCTTTTCCTGGCTGACATGTGGCCGGTGGATAAGAGATACCTGAACAAGGGGCACTTCTCCAACAAGCGGCAGGCCGCTCAACCTTATACTCCGTCAGCCGCCGACCAGTTTATCATGGCCCAACCAGGATTCAATGAAAGGGTCCTGAACCTTACGGTAGCCATCTTCCAGGATGCCTCCACCTCCTATTTCCACCAGTCGGTGGGCGGTTACCACGGGGCCAAAATGCGGCGGTACCAGGACATCATCGAAACCGGTTTGATGGCCGATATCAACTCCCTTTACGGGGGTTTGCAATCCCAGAATTACGTGACGGT
>JAHEEC010000174.1:1403-4878 GCA_024640885.1 Bacteroidota bacterium
TAGTGCCCGATGTCAGAAAGGGCCCAGTCGAAGGAATAGCCGAAATAGAGACCCTCGATCCTCACCCCGACCAGGGCAATGATGCTCTTATTGGTGCGGTAGGAAAGCCCCCCCCAGTAAAGGTCGGAATAGAAGAGCTTTAATGAGAAATCACCCTGGGGATTCCAGTTTTCAGTGGTCTTTAACAGGGTGCTCGGTTCCAGTTCCAGGTTCTCGCTGAGCGCAAAACGGTAACCTCCCATGAGCCAGTAGTGCCTGAAGGTCTTGAATTTGGGCAATTCATTGGACCCGATCAGCACAGAGGTCTGGAGCAGGTTGCTTACCGAGAAACCCGCAAAATAGTTGAATCCCTGGTACAAAATCCCCACATCGGCATCGGGGCTGTAGGCCACCGTGTTGAAATCGCCGTTGAGGACCGGGTCCCCGTCCTCGCCAAAGGTGAGGACCTCTTTATAGATCCTGTACTGGAAAGCCTTCGCAGCCAGTCCGAAGGAGAGCTGCTGGTTATTCATGATAATATGGTAGGCATAGGTAAAAGAAACCCCGGTCCGGGCCACATTGGCATTCACATCGTTGATGATGTAGGCGCCCAGCCCCACCCTTCCTTTGGTACTGCGAAGCACCATGTTGTCTTTTCGCACCGGGTTGTTCACGATCTTGTAGGAACGCTGGAGCAGCCGCGTCTGCCAGGAAGCCGAATAGGTCTGTGGTGCATCCTTGAAGCCCAGCCACTGCTGCCGCGCCGTGGTACTGAAGGAGGTATACCCGTCGTATCCAGCCATGGCAGGGTTGACCAGGAAGGCATTTTGTATGTACTGGGAGTACAGGGGCAATTGCTGGGCAGCCAGGTCAACCGGCCAGGTCAGCAGCATCAGAAGCCATATATTGTGTAAAGCCCTTTTCACCAGTTCCTTCTTACGGGTTTATCTCACGATGGTTACATTGCCTGTGACCACCGGTTCATCATTGTTCAAATCAATAATATAATGGTAGGAATCGATGGGAAGTGTTCTTCCGCTGAACGATCCGTCCCAGGGTTCATCTGCCGCATTCCCTGTGTAATACACACTGGTACCCCACCGGTCGAAGATCCTCATCTCCACATTTGTATAAAGCTCCAGTCCCTCAATGATCCAGAGGTCATTAAAGCCATCACCATTCGGTGAGAAGGCATTTGGAATGACCAGGCAGGAGCTGAAGGTGTAACCAACAAATGCCGTATCGATCGCTACACAATTGTTGTTGTCAGTGACCGTGGCCACATAGTCGCCCCAGAGCACATCATTGAATGAAGTCTCATTGTCGGTCAATTCCCTGTCCCAACCGATCAGGTATGGGTAGGTCCCACCGTCCACATAGAGGTTCAGTTGACCGTCCTTCTTATCCTTGCAGAAGGCGTTCTCCGTGTCGAAGTCAAGGACCAGCAGCGGGGGATCGATCAGTTCTGCATCGGTTTCCACATAGCAATCGTTCAGGTCTTCGATCCTGATGGCATAGCTTCCCTCGGGCAGGTTTCCGATATACGGACCTCCGGTGTCCACACCATTGGCCGTCACCCGGTAATCATTCAGCGAGAAGACCGTCCCTCCTGTGAGCAACAATTCGATCCGCCCGGTGGAGTCGTTGTAACAGTAAGGATCCTGCACCTGCATGGAGAAGCTGATGGGATCGGGCTCCACCAGGACCACCTCGGCACTGTCCGTACATTCATGGATATCCTGGACAATTACACTGTAAGTGCCCGCCGGAACATTCACCAGTGAACTGTCCGTACCACCATTGCTCCAGTCATAGAAATAAGGAGCAGTCCCTCCATTGGCCGAGGAGAGTATGATCCCGTCCGATGCACCAAAACAGGAGATGGGGACCCCGTTGTAATCGGTGGCAATCATGGCGGCCACACTGAAATGGTCCGCCTCAAAAACCTCTATGCTGTCAATCCTCACGCAGCTGTTCAGATCCGCAATGGTCACCACATACATGCCTGCCGGAAGGATACCAATCAATGTGTCCGCTGTATGTCCGCTGTTCCAGAGGTAACTGTAACCGGGCACTCCTCCCGAAACCCCCATATAGATGGAACCGGTGGAAGACCCCTCGCAATACGCACTGTCCGCGGATAGGTTATCGACTACCAGGGCCGTGGGCTCATCCATGGTGAAGGCCCAGGTCGAATCACACCCGTTGAGATCGGTCACCAGCAGGGTGTAGGTCCCGGACCCGATCCCGGACTGGTTCATGGAGTCGGGCTCCCAGTTGGATCCGTCAGGTGAACTCCACAGGTAGGTATTCTGAAGTGAGTCGGCACCCCCGGATGGCACAATGGTGATGCTTCCGGAAAGGTTCCCGTAGCAATCGATCTCAAACCCGTTGTAATCGGAGGTATCCACTGAATAGAGGTCAAGCGGGTTGGGCTGTTTCAGGGTGAAGATGGTATCCAGGGTACAATAAATGCTGTCGGTGATCCTCAGGCTGTAGCTACCCGCCACCAGGTTGCCCTGATCCTGTATCGTCGAGTCGGACAGGGTCATCTGACCTGCACTCCAGGCATAGGAGTGGGACAGGATACCCCCCGAAGAGGAGATGCCCAGGTAGCCGTCATCTCCTCCGAAACAGGTGATGTTCCATAGGTTCATCATGCTTATGGTATCCAGGCTCATCACGATGGGAGTAGGTTCGATGAGTGTGAACTGTGCCGAATCGGTACACCAACCCTGGTTATCGGCAACCGTTACAAAGTAATCTCCCGGCCCCAGGTTATTTTGATTCATACCAGTCGGCACCAGTTCAGCTTCACCGGCCGGGCCCCTCCATAGGTAATTCATGGGATATCGTGCCGAGTGCCCGCCCTCCACCAGCAGATCAATATATCCGTCATCGGCATTGAAGCAGCTGATGTCCACGGTATCGTAATAGGGGGCATTGACCTTTTGGATCGTGATGGGACCAGGCTCAAGGAGTGTGTCAACCTTGGGTGTACCAATGGGACAATTTTCGTCATCCACAGCAAGCAAATGGTAAATCCCAGCAGTCAACCCGGTAATGGTGGTGTCATAAACCCCGGCCACCGGCTGGATCAGGCCGATGTCAATGGTATCATCAGGATTATCCTCATTGTAATAACTTAGGAAATAGCCGGGATAACCTCCGGAAATATCATTAATTACAATCTCCCCGCTGTTCTCACCGAAGCATTTGACCCCGTAATCTCCAAACACACTCGGCGATGATGTGATGATGATATCGTTAGCCCTTCCGATCCAGTAATCATCATTGTATACACAAAGGTTCGCATCGGTTAATGTAAAGGTATATTCACCTGATGCTCCATTGGTCACATCTTGAGTGGTCAGTGGGGGCCCGAAGGGCGGGATCCAGTAATAGCTATAGGTTGTGGTACCTCCTGAAGGAGTAATATCTATTGCACCATTTGATTCACTCCCAACCGCACAGGTTACCTCCACGATCGAATCCT
>JAHEEC010000077.1 GCA_024640885.1 Bacteroidota bacterium
TACATCCAGGTCGAATTTTTCTTTGACGATGTGAGCCAGGGAGTGGAAAGTGTGTTTTCAGGGGAACTGGACGGTAAGGAGAGCGGCGGATGGGTCGAATTTATCAGGCAGGTACCCGATGGGACCGGCAATGTAAGGCTGACCATCATTACCTACAATGACCAGGATTTTGGCGGACTTGACAATTTCCAGGTGGTAGGCGGAGTGGTGGTGATCGAGCCCTGTGCGTTGGTGATCGGATCCACTTCGGCCCAGTGTGACACCATCACCGACGGTGTGGATACCTACAGTGTCTCCATCGCATTTACGGGCGGGGGAACCGATGTATACCAGTTGACCGCCTCACAAGGCACCCTCGGGGGAGATGACCCGGGAAGCCTGGCCGAGGGAACCATCCTGGTTTCCGGGATTGAAGAGGATTCTGCACTTGTGGTGACCATTACGGGAAGCCTCTGTGATGAGACCATATCCATTTCGAGTCCCAATTGTGTCCCTGCCGTATCCATTCCCATTGAGGAAGTTTTCGATTATCCGGAAGGGGAGAGCCTGGTTTCGGCAAGCAAACAGTGGAGCACTACAGGCAGCGAAGATGATGTGCTCATCAGTGCAGGCAACCTCTCCTATGCAGGATTAAAGGCTTCAGCGGGGAATTCCGTTTCCCTGGACGGAGCCGGGAACGAGGCGGTTTTGAATTTTGAGCCAGTCAGTGCAGATGTGGTATTTTCTTCTTTCATTTTCAAGGTGGCAGATTTGAACACCGGGATCTTCAATAAAGGGGGGTATTTTGCCGTGCTTGGCGATTATAATGCACGGTTGTACATCCAGCCCGATACTCTTGATGCCTCTAAATTCGAGATAGGGATCGGTATGTCAAACAAAGTAAGCGATGTGACCTTCGGACCGGATAAGTATGGTGTGAACGATGAGATCTTCCTGGTCATGAACTATGACCTCTCCACCGACAATGTGGATGTGTGGGTCAATCCGGAGGAGGGTGACCTTGAAGCAGGAGTTGCACCGCCCTCCACCCTGAATATGGTGGGAGGAACCGCCATCGAAATAGGGATGTTCATCATCCGGCAGGATTCTCCCTCGGAAACCCCGTTTATTGTGATGGATGAGGTGCGGGTGGCCTCTACCTGGGCAGAGGTGACCCCGAAGGCAACCGTTTCAGTGGAACGCCATCCGCAACAAACATATACGGTCTTTCCAAACCCGGTGACCGATGGATACTTCACCATACAGCCGGCTGGTGAAACCACCATGGACCTGGAGATTTTCGACCTGTCCGGGAGAAAAGTATATTCACATATCCACCACCCCAATCAGCTGGTGGAAGTAAATAATCTCCCTTCCGGCTTCTATCTATTGAAGATAAAGGGTGAAGGAGTGGTAACAACGGGCAAATTCATCGTTGAGTAATCTGGTGACAGATCCCCGCACCCTTGCGGGGATCTGTACTCATGGACAGCTGGTGACCCCCTGCTGAAGGAAGCAAGGGCACCGGATTTTATCAGTGCGTGACCAGCACCTTTTTCAGGGATACAGAATGGTTACTCTGCAGCCTCACAAAGTAAACACCGCTCCTGAGGGAGCTTCCATCAATGGTGCAACTATAGTCACCCGGGGAGCGCTTCTCGCTTCCAAGCTCCATAACACACCTTCCCGACATATCATGCAGCGATATGGTCACCCGTGATTCTTCAAAAAGGGTGTAGGTAAGCATGGTGCCAGAAGAGAAGGGATTGGGGTAGACCCTAAGCCTCGCTAATTCAGCGTTCTCAGGGCCGAGCCCGACCGTAATCCCGGCACTCACACTATCCGTATAGAATGACTCCAGGGTATTGTTCACAGCCTTCAGCCGGTAAAAATAGGTGTCGCTTTCAGAGATGGTGTTGTCGGTGTAGCCGGTATCACCTGCCGGTACCAGTGCGAGTTCGCTCCATGCATCCCCGTTTTTTCTTTCGATCAGGAAACCGGTCTCATTGTCCGAGATATCCTCCCAGGAGAGGGTGACTGTATAATCGATAATGGTATCCACAGCAAGGTGGAGAGGCCGCAGGATGTATTCGAAAGTTTCCACCAGGCTGTTCAGGTAATCCTCCAGGTTGGTATATCCGTTGCCCGTCACATCCCCGTTCCGGTCCGCCGGATCGTTCTTATCCAATCCCATGGCATCCTCCCATGCATCGGGCATGCCATCGTGGTCTGTATCTTCCGGAGCAGCTGTTCCGCTCAAAAGGGGCCATCCCCCCACTTCGGTCTGGGTATCAATGATCCCCTGTGCGGTCCCGTAAACGCCCCCGTAGGTCGCGGTCCCGGTCCTTGTCTCATTTATAATGCGGGCATCCAGCGGGTCCCTGGCCGGGAGTACTGCTCCCACATTGGCCAGCACGTGCTCAAAGGCAATTTCGGCAGGTTGCTCGGTGATTGCAGGCACTGCAACCGGTTCCGCCAGTTTAATGGTCTCTTTGATGGCCGCGGAAGGGCCCTGGACACCAGAAGTCCAGTTATCCTCCGAGGTAGAAGGATAACCGTAGACAAAATTGTCATTCAAATAGAACATGCCCCAGATACCTGCTGGCTGGGCATTTGAACCATCATCCGCATTGGGGTTGATGATCCGGTTCCTTTTAGAACTGGAGGTGGCAGGTCCGTACTTATAGTAATTGTTCACCAGGTTGTAGCTTCCTCCTTCAGCCCCGTAACAGCTGTTGCCTCCCCAGTTATAGATCACATTGTTCCTGTGGTCAATGATCTCCTGATCCGGAAGGTTGGAATAACGGCTTCCGCAAAACCTGGGGTTCCGGCTGGTGTGGTGGGCCAGCAGGTTGTGATGGAAGGTGGCTCCCTTGCCTCCCCAGATGCCCCCGTAACCGTGCCTGCCTTTGTCATGCTTCGATTCATAAAGGCTCTCGCTCAGGATGCTCCACTGCAGCGTAAAATTCTCATTGTCATAAAAGGAGGCGCATTCATCCACCGACCATGACATGGAGCAGTGGTCGATGATGATGTTTTTATGGCGCCTTCCGTTCATGGCATCATCCTGCACATTGAATTCATCCCCCAGCCGGCTTCGGATATAGCGGATGATCACATTATCTGCTGCAACCTGGAAGGTGTAATTCCTGAGGCAGATCCCGTCTCCCGGTGCGGTCTGTCCCGCAATGGTAATGTTGTCATTGGCGATGGTGAGCTGGGATTGAAGTTCGATGGTTCCTGAAACCCGGAAGACCACGGTTCGGGTTCCTGATGCATCAATGGCCGCCCTGAGGCTGCCCGCCCCGGAGTTGTTCAGATTGGTCACCTCGATCACCGAGCCACCCCTCCCGCCGGTTGTCATGGCCCCGAATCCTTCAGCACCCGGGAATGCAGTCACCTGGCCCAGGGCAGTGATGGGAAGACATAGGCATACCCATATGGACAATCTTAATGCAAGGAATTTATAATTATGGTATAATGTGTTCATTGCCAGAGTTTAATATGAAAAAAATAGCGGAGGATATTGCTATCCTCCGCCTGGTTTAAGGGGCACTAATACCCCGGATTCTGGTAGGAGGGATCCCCTGTGGCATCGATCTGGATCTGTGGAATGGGCCTTACGGTGAACTTTTCACTGAAATTGGCCCTTGCGGAGGGATTCCCCGCATACTTTTTCATCCGGTCCACAATTGTGCCGGTCCGCTTCAGGTCGAACCACCGCAATTGTTCCCCGCAGAATTCACGGGCCCGTTCATCCAGGAAGAAATCGAGGGTCAGGTCCGAGCCGCTGTTGATCCCGTAGGAGGCCAGCAATGCGGCTCCATTTCCGTTATAGGACCTTTTGTTGGCCAGGGTGATCAGGTGGTTATAGGCACCTGTTGAATTCCCTGTTTTCCACTGGGCTTCAGCAGCATTCAGGAACATCTCCGCATAGCGCACCACGTAAGCGTCCCTGATCCCTCTCTGGGACCCAGTGCCATTGGCTGCCGGCCGGCCTTCATCGTTGAACTTGCTCAATGCAAAGCAGAGATTCCTGTCATTGGTCCTCTCACCCCTGATGGTTCCATCCGCATTGAACATGTGGGAATGGTCCAGGCACCAGAAATTACGGTTGTAGTTCCAGATGTAATTCTGGATAATTTCATCCTCGATCAGCGTATCGGTTGCGGGGAATACTCCCTTGTAAAAGAAGATACAGGTATCTCCGGGTACCACGATGGGCTTCCCGAAATATTCTGCATCATTTGGATCCTCATGCCACCCGGCCCTGGGCCACTTTAACCGTGTGGTATCCGGATTATTGGCGATCCAGGTAGTCTGAAAGGAACCATAAAACCTTTCATCCACATCCTCATGGAATGCATCAATCAGGTACATGGTGGGGTTATACCGCCTGAAGGGCCTGCCATATTCCACAGTCCGGGTCATTCCCTGAAGCACATCGTACTGCATTCCGAACATCAGGTGGCCCAGGTGCCCGCCTTCCCTGTCATCCCATGGCTTATCCCCGTCCCTCTGATAGATCTGGTAGTTGGACGGATCCACGTTCATGGCTGCATATTCGGTGCGGGAATAATTAATGGCCCAGATGTTTTCAGGATTGTTGTCATTGTTCTCCAGTTTCCACATGTCGGCATAATTATCCCAGAGACTGAAATCACCGCTGCCGATTACCATTTCTGCATCATTGGCAGCCGCTGTAAGGAAACTGTTGTCCCCGGAGTAGTATCCCCAGGTAAGATTCATGCGGGACCTGAATGCCAGGGCCCCCATTTTCGTTACGCGCCCGAAGTCCGAGGAAGCCATATTGTCCCCGTCGGTGAGGTTAGCCACAGCAAAATTGAGATCCTCCAGGATCAGGTCATAAAATCCGGATACTGGGGTTTTGTTGGCTTCAAGCACTACCCCTTTGACGGGTTCCGTGGTCAGGTGCACCCCTCCCCATGTCTCTACTATGATCCAGTTGTAAACGGCCCTGAGGAACCTTACCTCTGATAACCTCACCCTGGTCTTCTCCTCTGTAAAAGGCGTCCTGTCAGGATCAGAAAGGATGTCGATGGCATCGTTGCATGCATTGATACCCCTGTAGAATTCCACCCACAAAACCACCAGCCTTGAGTTTGTGGGATTAAAGTCAGTAGTGAATGTATACTGGTACTGCTGGGGATGCTGCTGACCATAGTCATAAATATCCGTCCCTGCGGTACTGAAGTCATATCCCTCTTCCTGGGCAAACCATATTTTGCTGGTCACATAGCAGGCTGCAATGAGGCTTTCCATCCCGGAGGGGGAGGTGTAATACTGTTCCGTGTTTGCTCCTGCCAGATACTCCTCATCGAGGAATTCCGAGCAAGAGAAGACTCCCAGCGAGAGAATGACCAGCAAAACTATTTTTATCTTTTTCATCGTTATTTCAATTTAAATATTTACAGAACTAGAAAGTAAAATTGGCCCCGAAAGCAAGCATCTTCGGGATCGGTTTGCTTAGGGCTCCCCTGTATTCCGGGTCATACCTGCCCTGGCTGTAATATTTTCCGAATGCAAAGTAGTTCTTGAGGGTCACATAAACCCTGAGGGAGTTTATGTAGGCTTTCTTTGTGATCTGCTGGGGGAGGGTGTATCCCAGGGTGATGTCCCTGATCTTTATATAGGATCCATCCTTGTAGGTAAGGGTGGTGGCCTCGGACCATCCGCTCCGGGTCAATCCCGGATCCAGCCTGGGGTAGTCGTTGGTGGGATTGATGGGCGTCCAGTAACCCCGCTCCATTGAATTTTCGCGCCTGTCAGGCGACCACTGCCTTTCAATTCCATCGCTCACCATATGGCCCATCCGGGCATAAACAAACACCGTAAAATCGAAATTTTTGTAACGCATGGTCGAATTCAGCCCGGCAGTCCACTTTGGCCTTGGAGTTCCAAGGATTACCCTGTCCAGGTCATTGATAATGGAATCATTATTCACATCGCGCAACTTGAGATCCCCCGGTTCCCTGCCGTAAAGGGTAGCCTGTTCCTCTTCACCCAGTTGCCAGATTCCAGTCTTCTCATAATCGTAGTATACACTGATGGGATGGCCTACAAACCAACCGTTCCCGATATCCTGTTCCACTCCTCCAACCAGGAAGGTGATCTCTTCGGTATTGGCTGCGAAAGTGAGATCGGTGGACCATGTGAAATCCTTCCCGCTTACGTTCACCGTGCGCAGGGTTACCTCCACGCCCTTATTCTCGGTCTCTCCCACGTTCTGGGTAATCTCAGGCACTGCCGATGTGGGGGGTAATGTGCGGTTTTGAAGCAGGTCCTTGGTGTGTGTCTTATAGAGCTCCACCGTACCACTGATCCGGTTCGCGAAGAGGCCAAAATCGACACCCAGGTTCAGAGCGGTGGTGGTTTCCCAGGTAAGATCGGGATTGTCCAGGTACCCTGTCCTGTACCCCAGGTAGGGATCGGCTCCGAATTCATAGTAGAGCGGAGTGCGAATAATGGATCCAAGCGCTGCATAAGGGCTCACGGACTGGTTCCCTGTGGTTCCGTACCCGAACCTCAGTTTTAAATTGGAGAGGGCTTCGGCATTCTGCAGAAAGCTCTCTTCGCTGATCCGCCAGGCCACGGAGGCCGAAGGAAAGAAATCCCATTTTTCCGCCAGCTGGGAAGCACCGTCATAACGGCCCGTGAGTGTGACCAGGTATTTCCCCCTGAATCCATAGTGGATCCTTCCGATAAAGGAGGCAAGCTGGTTCTCAACCAGCTGGAGGTAGCCTTCATCTCCGGATGGGGCGATCAGGAGATCCTGCTGTCCTGAACTGAGCGTCCACCACCATGAGTTTCCAAGCAGCAGATCGGTGGCACCCTGGTAAGATCTTTCGGTCCTGGCCGAAACCGTTTCGGTGGCGCCGGTGAGGATGATGTGATGATCCCCGAAATCCTTGTCATAGGTCAGTACGTTCTGCCAGGTCCATTTGTAACCGGAGGACATGGCAATGTCTGCCTGGCTCAACCGGTCGATCCCTTCATATTCCCCACGGAAAAAGCCATTCCTGTTGAATCCCAGATCAAAATTGAATGAACTCCTGAAGGTCAGGCCATTGAACAGGTTCAACTGGGCATATACGGTGGAGAAGATATCGGTCTGAATGATCTCATTCAGGTAGATATTGGGATCCTGGTCGATGAGTGGATTTTCAAAGGGAGCCCTGTCGTTGGGTTCGGGAATCAGGTTACCCAGCGAATCGTAAGCCGGGGTGAGTGGATTCATATTGTAGTTGATGCCCCGTCCGTCCACTTTGTTGGAATAGGCGACAAAAGTAGAGTTCCCGATGGTGAGGAAATCTGTAACTTTCGATTCGACACTCGCTTTGACGGAGTATCTCTTGTAATGGTCATTGGGAATGAAGTTATCTTCGAGCATGTGGTTGAGAGAAACCGCATAGCTGGTCTTATTGTCACCTCCTGTAATGGAAAGATGGTAATCCTGCTGACTTCCGAAATCATCGGTTTGCGCATCGATCCAGTCATAATTCTCGCCTGCCGCATATCCGATGTTTTCCATAGCTGAAAGGCCCGGGCGCACGTCAATATCTGCATCAGGTGTATCCCAGTCATACTCGGGCCTCGTGGTCCGCATATAGTCCCGGGTCATCTTCAGAAAATAGTCGGCGTCCCCCAGGGGAACGCTTCCCAGCGGTGAAGTGATGCCGTAATAGGTATTAAAGGAGATCACAGGCTTGCCAACCTGGCCCTTCTTGGTGGTGATAAGGATCACACCATTGGCACCCCTTGACCCGTAAATAGCTGTAGATGAAGCGTCTTTAAGCACTTCCATGGATGCAATGTCATTGGGGTTGATGTTGATGTTGCTCCCGTAATCTATGCCGTCCACAATGTATATGGGCGAATTGGAGGCGGTCAGCGACCGGGCACCCCTGAGCAGGATGCTGTACCCCGAGCCCGCCTCACCACTGCTGCGGACCATATCGATACCTGCCACTTTTCCCTGAAGCGCTTCAATCACATTGGATGATTTCGTGGTGGCGATATCTTCTTCCCGGATGGAGGAAACAGCACCGGTGAGGTCACTTCGTTTCATGGTACCGTACCCAACGACCACCACTTCATCAAGGGCTTCCGTACTCATGCTCAATGTGACGTTCAACTGGGTCTGATTCTCAACCTGCACACTAACCGATTCGTAACCAATGTAGGAGAAAATGATGTTCTGACCGGTGGATGCATTCAGTGAATAGGACCCATTGGCGGAAGTGATGGTCCCGGTCGTGGTTCCGGCTACGGAAACGTTGACCCCGATTAAAGGCTCGCTGGTTTCCGCATCAGAAACAACACCGGAAATCTCTCTTTGCTGGGCCATTGTCACAGTGATCATCAGGAAACTGACAATCCCTGTCATCAGAAATCGAGATGGTTTTTTGAATGTGGTAGGCTTTTTCATTTTTATGGTTTTTATTTGGGTCTGTTTAGTTTATATTCGAAGATATGGCTTTTCCCTGAAGCAGGAAAGGAATTTAAAAAGGTTAAATTATACCGCATTCGCCCAACATATGTTTAAATATTGGTATAAAGCGAGAGTTTATTTGTCACCCCCCATGTTCCACAAAGGGCCCTGCGGTAATGCATTTTATAAATTAGACGATTTAGAATATGAATAAGTTCTTTTTATCAAGGTGCCTGGTGAGGCTCCTGGTGATTCCGTCAGTATTGGTGTTCAATACCTTTCCGATGTTTGCTTCCATCGATTATGACCTGGTTGTAGCCAGGGATGGATCGGGTGACTTTACTACGGTGCAGGCTGCCATTGACGCTGTGCCGCACTTAAGGAAGGAGCGAACCTATATTTTCATCAAAGAGGGGACTTATAAGGAAAAGTTGATGCTTCCCTCCACAAAAACCAATGTCTCCCTGATCGGGGAAAAACTTGAGGGGACCATCCTTACCTTCGACGATTATGCTTCCCGGAAGAACAGTTTCGGAGAGGAGATGGGTACTTCCGGCTCCTCGGGCTTTTTCATATACGGGGATGGATTCAGTGCCAGGAACATTACATTTTCAAACACAGCAGGCCCGGTGGGGCAGGCCGTGGCAGTCAGGATCGACGGCGACATGGTCAGATTTGAAAACTGCCGCTTCCTGGGATTTCAGGATACCCTGTATCCACATGGAGAAAAGAGCCGCCAGTACTACCGGAACTGTTACATCGAAGGGACAGTGGATTTTATTTTTGGCTGGTCAGTGGCCATTTTTGAGGAGTGTGTTATCTTCAGCAGGGGGAAAGGATATATCACAGCCGCCTCCACTACCGAAAATTCTCCCTTCGGATTCGTGTTCCTTCGGTGCAAAATTACAGGCACAGCACCTGAAAACTCTGTCTATCTTGGAAGGCCCTGGCGCCCCTATTCCAATGTGGTGTTCATTGAGTGCGAACTGGATCGGCACATCAGGCCCGAAGGGTGGCATAACTGGAACAAACCAGATGCGGAAAGAACCGCTTTCTATGCAGAGTACGGCAGTGTGGGGGCTGGGTCCGACACCACACACCGGGTCCCGTGGTCACATCAGCTTTCAAAGGAGGAAGCTGTTAAATATCAACCAGTAGAGATCCTGGGAGAGTGGATCCTGAACCAGTATTAGAGTCCTGGAAATCACCGGTCCGGGCCTCCTACCCTACAATATCCACACGCCTTCCAAAGGGGTGTATCGCAAATCCAGCCATTTTGAAATGCTGCAGGCCCCAGGGAATGCCTATGATCGTGATGAACAGGAGGAATCCGAAAACCACATGCAACAGGGCGATCCAAAGTCCGGCAATGAAAAACCAGAAGATATTGAGCAGCGTATAGAGGCAACCCGGCAACTCCCGCTTATCCACCTGGAAAGTCCTGCCAAAGGGCCAGAGGCACAGTGAGCCGACCTTGATCAGCTGGAAGCCGAAAGGGATGCCGATGATGGTGGCCATCATGGCCACCCCGCCAAGAAAGTAGCCGATGGCTGTGGCCAGACCACCGAATATGAGCCAGATGATGTTGCCGAGGAAATTCATGGATCTTACGATAGGGTTCCTTCAAATGTAAAAAAAAACGCCTCACTTTTCAAGGTGAGGCGTTGGTTGTGCTTTTAATTCCTCCGTGAGGGGCAAACTAGGTATTGGAGACCACGAGCAGGTTCCTCAGGTTGGATATAAGATCGAAGGTGATGTTCAGATCCTTATTGGAGGCAATCTCGCTGATGGGGGCCAGCACCATGGAAGATTTCACGTTAAGTAACTGTACAGACAATTCTTCCAGGCGCGCAAATGTGGTGAGAATGATCAGCCCGGAAAGCTGCTCCTGCTGCTTCTCAAATGCATCGTATAGAATGCCTGTGGAGGGAGCCAGCTGGTTGAGGTAGATGACCAGCAGTTCCCTGATGTCGCTTTCCTGTTCCTTGGTGAATTCTTTGGCACTCAATTTCTGTTTCAACAGGCTGCCGCTGATGAACACCTTTTCAATGAATGACCCGGTTAAAAAGGCGGTATGGATGAAAACCATCTCCTTTTCAGAAGTATATTTTTCACTATCCATCAGCAGGTTATTAAACATCATGGTGAGGGTATCCCGTTTCACCATGGTGCCTTCCAGGTTCTGGATGGCCCAGGTACCGAACTGCGATTCAACACCTATATATTTCGCCAGTTCCTGCGCGGCCTGCAAAGTAAGGAAGGTGCGTTCGTCATTCTCGCCGTAAAAGTTATAAACCACATCGGTCATGTAAATTCCCAGGTTGGCTGCTGCCACCGGATAGGAGCTCTTATAGCTGTGCGCACTGTAAGGATCATTGGTCAGCACATCGTAGTATTCCGCGTGAACCATATCCAGGATGTTGAAGATCTGATCCACCTGATTCAGGTTGGGTTCAATGGCTTCAGCTGCCTTGATGTAATCTTCAATCTTGAAGTCCTCACCGGTCTGATCCGCTTGCTTTTTATTCCCCCCGCAGGATGAAAGGAGCAGAATGGACACCGTAAGTGCGAAAGTGATTTTCAAATGCTTCATTTTCACGTAAAATTTGGGTTATACTGAATGTGGTAACGAATATAGGGAATTATTGTTTACGATATATTCAGAAAAAAAAGAAAAGCTGCCCGGGGGGACAGCTTTTCTAACCCTAAAAATCTAACCGTTTTGTTAACCTAAATGAATCCCAAAGTTCTGTTATTGTTTTCACAAAAAACATGAGATTTCTCATAAAAACCAAAAAGGGTATCTTTTTAAGACACCCCCTTGATCCATCTTTGAGGTAAATCCTTAATGGGAAGGATGATATATATTGATGTAATGAGACCGCTGCACTACAACTTTTTATGGATGTTCTCGGTGACCACGTGGCCGTCAAACAGCTGGATAATCCTGTGGGCCTTTTCAGCATCACTGGGAGAGTGGGTTACCATCACAATGCTGGTCCCGTCCTCGTTCAGTTCGGTGAGCAATGCCATCACTTCACTTCCGTTTGCCGAATCCAGGTTACCGGTGGGCTCATCCGCAAGAATCAGCTTTGGGTTGGTGACTACGGCCCTTGCAATGGCCACACGTTGTTGCTGACCCCCTGACAACTGCTGTGGAAAGTGGTTCTTACGGTGGCTGATCTTCATGCGTTCCATCACTGTATCGACCTTCTTTTTCCGCTCAGAGCTGCTCATTTTGAGATAAAGCAGCGGCAGTTCGATATTTTCATAGACGGTGAGCTCATCAATCAGGTTAAAACTCTGGAAAACGAAACCAATGTTCCCTTTGCGCAGGTTGGTCCTCCCTTTCTCCTTCAGGTTGGCAACCTCAGTGTCGTGGAAAACATAGGAGCCGCCTGAAGGATTGTCCAGAAGTCCCAGAATGTTCAGAAGCGTAGACTTTCCGCATCCGGAAGGTCCCATGATGGCAACAAATTCTCCGTCTTTTACTTCAATATTCACATTGTTCAGTGCGGTGGTTTCTACCTCATCGGTGCGAAAAACCTTAACCAGGTCAACAGTTTTAATCATTATTTCGGGTTTTTGTAAATGATGGAACAAGAAAAACAATAGACATGCCAAAGTAAGTAAAAAACAGATAAAGAGCAATATATGATATTTCCCCCTTCTGACAAAGTGTTCACTTTTGAGACGGGCATGTACGGTTTCGTACATACCGTACACCTTTGAGCTGCTGCCAGATCATGATTTACTGCGGGACGATCCTGACCACGATCTGTTCAGCGATATGCAGGGCCGTGGTGAGGGTCTGAAGGTCATTAAACAACTCCCCGTTGGCACCAGCGTGGTGACTTCGTCCGATCACCTCCATCTCATACTCAGCCTTCGGTGCATCAAGATCAATGACAGCAGCATAGACCAGCGCGGGCTGGCAGGAAGTCTTGTACTCCTCATCATCGGGATATTTATTGTTGGTCCAGTATTCGTTCCAGTCCCAGGTCTGGTTAACCTCGAAGAGCACGGTGAATTTTTTCATCCCGGGTTCGTCCAGCCGGGTGTGGAGGATGAAGCTTTTACCCGGTGTGGGTCCTGTGTAGGCATCGGGAACGGGATCGGTGGGAGTGGGAAGGTAGAGCCCGTCCTGTGCCCTGATGCCCCTGTGGTGTGACCAGTAGGGCAGTGCAGCCGGACGGCGGATCTCACCCGGCATCCAGAATCCCCGCGAAGCATCCCCGTGCTGGAATACTCCCTTGCCAATTGATTCGGCCACATAAAGGGTCTGCACAAATTCGCCCCTTTCATCCTCAACCCAGATGGCCATGAGCGGGTGGTTGTGCCCCTCCCCCCTGACCATTTCTATCTCAAGTTCAGGGCCCTTGCCCGCCGGATTGGAAGCGAATTGCTCGGGTGTTTCATCGGGTGGGATCCTGGAGGTGGTACATGCCAGGACCGTGATGACCAGCGGAATGATGACCTGATATTTCCTCATAGCTTTGTAGTTTAGAACTCAATGATAATGCCCACGGTAGGGAGTACGGTCCCTACTGCAGATTCCAGTTCTTTCATCCTGTAGCGCTGCAACTCCACAGGATCGGATGGATTCTCTATGATCGGGGTCCCCTCAGCATCCAGTTCCTGCACAAGGTAGGTGCTGCCGGTGGTTTTATAATTGTACACATTTTGCACATCCACATACAAATTAAGGGTAATTCTTGAAAGGAACCACTCTTTGTCCACGCGCAGATCAAGTTGATGGAAGGAGTCGTACCGGAGCTGGTTGAACTGGTTGTAATCCAGCGCGGGGAAGTTGGTCACATCCCAGTACTGAACCAGTGAAGAGGTAGTGTAATCATAGGGTGTATAGGGTTGTCCACCCACGAACCTCCATTTGAACCCGACCTGCCAGTTCCCCTTAAATTTCCTGAAACCATAGATGTTAAGGAGGTGAATGTTGTCCCATGTGGTGGGGATCCAACCCAGCGGCTTCAGCGACTCTTTGCTGGTAAGCGTTTCGCTCCTGACCAGTGTGTAGGAGATGGTCAGGTTGGTACCGAACAGGTCCCTGTTCCGGTAAAGAAATTCTGCACCGAATGCCCGTCCCTCTGCTACGGAAGCCACCGGTTCGTTACCGTAGAGCCCGAAATCGGCCCCTTTGCTGGCCAGCGAGATGGAATCCACAAGAGAGAAGGGATAATTGCTGTATTTCTTATAAAAACCCTCCAGGCTTATTTTGGATTCTGAGTTGGGCAGCCACTCCAAACCGGCAACCACGTGGTCGGACCGGATGTAGGTTAGATCGGATTTATTGACCATGACCCCCTCTTCGTTTTTATAACCCATGGTGGTGTACGGGGGAAGCTGGTAAAATCGTCCCGTATTGAAATTCAGGTACCAGCCGGTTGTCAGCTGGTAGGATGCGGATAACCTGGGAGAAAGCTGGTTCACCAGGTTGGACATTTGGTCATTGAAATTGTTGGCATCGGCCCTCAATCCCAGGGATAATACCAGCCTGTCAGAAAGAAAGTCCCTGCTGGCCTGTCCGAACACACCCCATGAAAACATATCGAAAAAAGATTCGTTGTTCAGGGTGACCGGCTCACCGGCAAGGTAGACCTTGTTGAAGGTGCTGGCATAAAATTTCGCATACTCCAGGTTGACCCCATAATTCACCCTGAGGCCATTGTTATAACTGGAAGTGTTCTCATAACGGAATTTGTTCTCGATCTCATCCGAGTTATAATCCAGGGTTTTAAAGTTATCCTGCATGATGTTGTCCTGGTATTTCAGCGCCTCATTATGCAGGTAATTCCGGCTCAGCACCCAGGTGCCATACCCCTTTTCCCGGTAATGTTTATAGACCGCCCCGATGGCATAGCTCCACTGGAAGCTTTCGGGAATATATCCAAGTATGAACTGCTGCTCCTCCGTTTCATTGGCTGCCAGGTTCAGGTTGTTGTTGTCATAGGAGCCGATGCTGATCAGTGAGATCTCGCTCTTCTCATTGAGGCGGGTCTTCACCTTGAACTGGTAATCATTGTATTTTGGAAGGAAGGGGAGTTCCAACAGCTGAAAAAGGAATTGGAGGTAGGATCTCCTGTAGGAGAGGATGTAGGTGGTGTTTTTCCCGATGGGGCCGTTCAGGGTCAGTGCCAGGTCCGATGCACCCACGGCTCCCCTGAAATTCAATTTCTCCTGGTTCCCGTCCACCTGGTTCAGGTCTATGACCGAACTCAGGGCGTTCCCCTTGTTGGCTGGAAAGGCACCCGTATAGAGGTTCACCTCCCTCAGGAAATCCGCATTGATGATCCCCACGGGGCCACCCGAAGCTCCCTGGGTGGCAAAATGGTTGATATTGGGGATCTCAATACCATCCAGGTAGAATGTATTTTCGCTGGGACCTCCTCCCCGAACGATCACATCGTTCCGCTGGGCGGGGGTGGAAGCCACTCCCGGAAAGGACTGGATCACCTTGGAAATGTCCCTGTTCCCTCCCGGGCTTTTCTCTATCTCCTCGATGCTGATGCGTTGCAAAGACACCGGGCTCTCCTTGATCTTCCTGAACGGGGAGGCCTTCACCACCACCTCTTCGAGCTGCACATTGGCTTCCGCCAGGGGGACCTCGATAAAGACTTTCTTGGCGTTGGTAACCTGGATGGCCTCCGACACATAGGTATCAAATCCAACCGAGGAGACCCTCAGTTCGATGTAACCCGGTTCCAAACCCGTGAATAGGAAATTTCCGTCCAGGTCACTGATGGATCCGATGGTCGTTCCGAAAATGGCAACTGTGGCGAATTCCACGGGCTCATTGTTCTTGACATTGTAGACCCTTCCCTGGATCACCCCCTGTTGTGCCTGTACCACCGCAACGGGGAGCATGGCGAGAAAAAGAAATATGAATAGTCTGGTCGGTTTCATTCTTATTATATGTAGCTGCGGATAAAACAATGAAACACGAAATATGTTCAACAAATCAGCAAGTAAGAATAAACAAAAAACACGAATATCCCCTCAATTCATTCAATGTCAGGCAAATTCTCCCAGGCAAGATGGGGATATTTTTTCATGAGTGTTTGAAGCATTTCATCCCTCTTTTGTTCCATTTCCATGGTTGCCACCGTTCCACCCGCAATGGACCGGTGCGCCCTCATCCTGATCAGGGGATCCAGTTCACTGATGATCCGGCGGGAAGCTTCGCTGAGCAGGGCCCGGTCGAATTTTTCCCAGAGGTACTGTGTGGCCGCACCGGAGGTATGTACCAGGTCATCGGCGTAAAACCGGTAATCCCGCAGTTCATCCATCACAATCTCATAGGAGGGAAAATAGAAGAACCGGTCCGGGAACCTCTCCTGGAGTGCTTCACCAGCCAGCAGGAGGGAGGCCTTGCTGAGCTGGTTCCCGTGTGCGCCATCCTTCCAGTGCCGCACCGGGCTTACAGTGTGAATGATCTTCAGGTCAGGGTTGAATGCAAAAAGACCGGGTAAAAACTCCTCGTATGCTGAAATGATCTCTCCTGGGGTGAGCCGGACTCGTGTAAACTCCCTGGCCGGTATTTTATGACAGTTGCATACCACCTCCCCGGTTTTATTGTACCGGAATACCCAGGAGGTGCCCCAGGTCAGGATCAGGTACCCCGCCTTTTTTAATAACTCTTTTGCCGGAATAAAGGAGCGGTTTATGTTTTCCAGTGCTTCATCCCGGTCGGGCGAGGAGAACCCGGTGTAATGATCAAACGAAAACCACAGTTCGTTGAAAAGATCCAGGTCCCCGGCAGTGTATCTCTCTTTCTGAACCAGGTTTTCCAGGCCCGTTTTTACAGAGAGCGGATTGTAGGTGACGCCAAAGGGATTGACACACACGGGAAAGAGAAATCTCTCCAGCAGCCGGCCGATATTTTCCGTAAAGCATGAGCCCGTCATCAGGATCGGATGCTGGTGATCCAGTTTAAACGGGTAATCGGGAAGTGCAACTTCAGTGATCAGTTTCATATGTGCCATTTATGCTTCACTAAGATACAGAAAATGGCTCTAAGAATGCGGGTTCCGGGCATCAAGGGGACTCTGCACATTAAATTTGTTCCGGTTAAGCACATGGGTGTAAATCATGGTGGTCCGGACATCCCTGTGACCCAGCAACTCCTGCACGGTGCGAATATCATAGCCGTCCTCCAGGAGATGCGTGGCAAATGAATGCCGGAAAGTATGACAGGAGGCATTCCTGGGTATCTGTGAATGCCTGACAGCCTGTTTCACCGCTTTCTGCAAAAAACTTTCATGTCGAAAGTGTTGTCTCAGCGTGCCCGACCACGGATCAATAGCCGGTTTCCGGGAAGGGAAAATATATTGCCAGGCCAGCTCTTTAGGGGCATTTGGCATTTTTCTTTCCAATGCTTCCGGCATGGAGGCACCCCCGAATCCCGGCAAAAGCATATTCTCTTCCAGCCGGAACCTTGCCCTCTCCACCTGCCTCTCTAACTGAGGCACGATGAGGTATGGCAGGATGGTTCTGCGGTCGTTGTCGCCTTTGCCTCCCCGAACAATGATCTCATGGAGGGCAAAATCTAAATCTTTTACCCGCAGATTCAAACACTCGGTTAATCGCAATCCACCGCCATATAAGATTGAAGCCATCAGATGATATTCACCATGCAGGTGAGAGAGGACCCTGCGAATTTCATCCCGTCCAAGCACCACCGGTAATCGCTTCCCGATCCTCGAACGCTCAAAGTCAAAATCGTCAAGCGGGATTTTCAATACCCTCTTATACAGGAAAACAAGCGCATTCAGCGCCTGATTCTGGGTCGAAGCCGAAACCTTTCTCTCCACCGCAAGGCTGGTCAGAAATTCCGAGATCTCCTTCCCCCCCATCTCCCCGGGATGTTTTTTATGGTGGAAAATTATGAACCTGTATATCCAGCTGATATATGTTTTTTCCGTACTGTAACTGAAATGATTCGTGCGGATTACCACCCTCACCTGTTCCAGAAACTGTGATCGCCTCATCTTCAGAAAACCATTTGTACCGGACCGCAGTCCAGACTTTTTGCCTTTATTAATGTGATGAGATTGCTGCTATCTGCCTAATCAACGCCATTCCAATTGTATAACAGTTCAATTCTTTGTAAATTTCTTTGCCTTTCCCACATAGAGTATTCCTTTATGGGAGTTAGGGGGCGAAGCCTTGGGATGGCCAGCGCATGTTTTGATTTTCTTTCCTGATTGACCCGTCCTTTTTTCTCCCCTTTTTTTTATTCAGATTTCCC
>JAHEEC010000019.1 GCA_024640885.1 Bacteroidota bacterium
GGGCCAAAGAACTGGCAAGGGATGTTGTACTGGTACCCGTGTTGCGCGCCGGGTTGGGAATGGTGGACGGCATCACCAACCTGATCCCCACTGCCAAGGTGGGGCATGTGGGCATGTACCGCGACCATGAAACCTTGCTACCAAAAAATTATTATGCCAAGTTCCCGGTGAATCTTGAAAATGCCGAGGTCCTGGTACTTGATCCCATGCTGGCCACCGGTGGAAGTGCCAGCGCTGCTATAACTGCGCTAAAAGAGAAAGGCGCTTCATTTATCAAGCTGGTTTGTGTTGTGGGTGCCCCCGAGGGGGTCCGAAGGATTGAAACTGACCATCCCGAGGTAGGTATTTACCTGGCTGCCCTGGACGAAGGCCTCAATGAACTGGGGTACATCATGCCCGGATTGGGGGACGCAGGGGACCGGTTGTTCGGCACCAAATGACCTGACTCTGCTTTTTCACATTTCTTTAACACTTTAGTATGTGTTTATTATTTAGATTTGTTCTAAATTATATTTACCCTAACAAAAATATGATGAAAAACATTGCACTTTTAGTACTTGCACTCTTTGCAAGCGCGCTGATGCAGGCCCAATCCGAGGAGCCCAAAGCCCAGAAATATGATGACGTTACCTGGCACACTGTCACCGTAATTGATTTTCTACCGGGAAAAGTTGGCGAAGCCAAAGAGATAATTTCAAAATTCCAATCAGCAGGGGCAGCTGCCGGCACACCTGGACCGGTCCAGTACTGGTTCGAAACAGGCAAATATGACATGATGGTCATCTGGGAGCTGAAAGAGGGACCCGCTGATCTTGAATGGAGCTGGAGCCCCGACGGGGTTAAATGGTGGAAAGCACTTGTGGCCCAGGAGGGATCCGAGGAAGCTGCCACCAAACTGCAGGATAGATACACATCCCTGGTGGTCTCTTCCAACACCAACGTGGCCAGAAAGAAAAAATAGGGAACCAATTGACGCCTATTTATTAAGCCTTCCGCAATGCGGAAGGCTTTTTTTTTTAAATTAGTGTCAAACCTCCCGCAATCATGAGCAAGGGCCATAAACAGAAAAAATCCGAGAACTCCGGGCCGGAGCGCAAATTAAGCCGGCTCGATAAGAAATTCTATTTTAAGGAACTCGAACAGCTGCAGCTTGAACTGGTAAAAATGCATGAGTGGGTTAAGGCCAAAGAGATGCGGGTGGTGGTGCTGTTTGAAGGAAGGGATGCAGCCGGAAAAGGGGGCGTGATCAAGCGGATCAATCAGCGCCTTAACCCCAGGATTTGCAGGGTTGTGGCGCTGGGGGTGCCCACAGAGAGGGAGGTCAGCCAGTGGTATTTTCAGCGCTACGTGACCCATCTCCCCGCTGCCGGGGAGATCGTACTGTTTGACCGGAGCTGGTACAACAGGGCCGGTGTTGAACATGTGATGGGATTCTGCACCGATGAGGAGTATTGGGACTACCTTCGCTCCTGTCCACGCTTTGAAGAGATGCTGATCCATTCCGGAATCACTGTGATCAAATACTGGTTCTCGGTGAGTGATGAAGAGCAGGAGAAAAGGTTCAGGGAAAGAATTAACGATCCCCTGAAAAGATGGAAATTCAGTGAAATGGACCTGGAATCAAGAACCAGGTGGAGCGAATACAGCAAGGCCAAGGATGAGATGTTCGCCTATACGGATACAAAAATCTGCCCCTGGTACGTGGTCAATGCAGATGATAAACGGAAGGCCCGTCTCAACACCATTCACCACCTGCTGTCGCTGATCCCGTACGAGGAGATCAAGCATAAGAAGATAGACCTTGTTCCAATTAACATGGAGGGATATGTAAGGCCTCCCCTGTCGGAACAGACCTTTATACCTGAAATTTATTAATTCCCCGGAATCGCATGCATCCGTTTTATCCAGAAATCATTGAGAATCTGCCCGAGGCAGAGATCCCCTTCAAGGGTGTAAGGGGGTGGCTCTCCCAGGGAAAGGATCACCAGATCGTATTCTTTGAAATTGAACCCATCGCTGAAGTTAGCGCCCATAAGCATGGGGCACAATGGGGCGTGCTCTTTGAGGGTGAGATGGATATGACCATCGGGGACGAGACTAAGACCTACCGCAAAGGCGACCATTACTTTATTCCGGAGGGCGTGGTCCATTCAGCCTCCTTTAAAAAGAGGACCTGGCTCATGGATTTTTTTGCCGACAGCAACCGTTACGTCGCAAAGATTCGTTGAATCATTGAAAAACTTTTATGAACCGGCAATCCCGCAGATCACTTTTTTGTACATTGAATGCCAATTGTTCTTCACTCCATAATCAAATCAATAAAATAATAAAATGATACTTAAAAGCGCTACTACTCTAGCCCTCTCCCTTTTTCTCCTGTCGTGCAGCACCGACAATAAGGTCATGGTATTTAATGGCAAGAACCTTGAGAACTGGACCTTTTTTACCGATGCCCCCGATGTGGATCCGGAAGGGTTGTTCTGGGTGGAGGATGGAATGATCCTCACTTCCGGTATCCCCAACGGGTATATCCGTACCAGGGATAGTTACAGCAATTATAAGCTGCACGTGGAGTGGAGATGGACAGAAGAGCCCACCAACAGCGGGGTTTTGATTCATGTCCAGGGTCCTGATATGATCTGGCCCCACTGCATTGAATGCCAGTTGATGCATGAGCATGCCGGTGACCTGGTGCTTATGGGTGCAGGTTCCGGAATCACCATAGGGGATTCCACTTACCTGATCACCTCAGAGGAGAGGCGTTATTCCGCGATTCCAAAATTTGAGGATCCCAGCGAGAAACCTGCGGGTGAATGGAACAGTTACGACATCACTTCACTTGATGGAGACCTGGAAGTCCTGGTCAACGGTGTATTGCAGCATAAGGGATCCGGATTGACCCTTTCACAGGGAAACATCCTTTTGCAGTCGGAAGGTTCTCCCATCCAGTTCCGGAACATCTACCTGGAACCCCTTTAACAGCCTGTGAAAACGCAATGATCCATTGCAGGACAATCACCAGCCGGACATGGGGTTGTCCACTTCAATGGCTCCTTTATACCGGGCCACATTGTACCCTGCCTGAAAGCAAAACCTGGTCATCCTGAGGTATTTATCATAGTCGATCTTTGACTCCTCATCGGTGATGGCATGGTAGTCATTGTGGGTACCCGTGGAGTAGAAGAGGACAGGAATATCCTTCCGTGCAAAATTGATGTGGTCGCTCCTGTAGAAATAGCGCTCCGGGTGCTCCGGATCATTGTAGTTATAATTACCCACCAAACCAGCCTGATCAAGTGTGCTTTTATTGATCTCCATGAGCACCTTGCTCTGCAGTGCCCCGATCACCTTCACCGTGTCTCCTCCCACAATGGTAAGTCCCTCCCGGGTGCTCGCCACATCATCTGCAGATTTTGTCCTACCGATCATATCCAGGTTAATGACCGTAACTATATGCGATTCGGGTACCAGGGGATGATCGGCAAAATAGCTTGATCCGAACAATCCAATCTCCTCGGCCGAGACCCAAAGGATCCCGATGCTTCGCTTCGGTGGCTTTTTTTCTGTTAAGAAGGCTTCGGCAATCTCGATGAGCGCCACAGTTCCGGAAGCATTGTCATCTGCCCCGTTGAATACAGCGCCATGGCCATCGGTTCCCATGTGATCATAATGGGCCACATAGATCACCACTTCATCCTTCAGCACAGGATCGCTTCCTTCAATCAGTCCAAATATGTTGAAAACCTCCAGGTCATCAATATTCATTTTCAGTTCCATCTTAAGGCTCGTGCCTTCAAGCAAAAAGGATCGGGGTTTCAGGTTCCGGTCAATCTCCTGCTGCAACTCTTTCAGTGACATCCCCGATGCCGCCAGCAACTGATCAGCAAGGCTTCTGTGGATGAGCATATTTACAGGAGATCTGCCCTCCGGAGAATCGCCTGCCCCGGGTTCCTTCAGACTCATGGATTTGCTCAGGTAATCAGCATATCCCGGGCTGATGTCCCCTATGGTTTCAATCCCCGATTTTGGATCAAAGACCATCAGCACAGCTTTTGGATTCTGTGCATTTATATACTTTAGCTTATTGCGGTAACTCATCATTCCGCCCCACTTCCTCTCCCCGAACTGGAAGCTGGTACCCTCCTCGTTCATGGGCGCCCTGCTCATGATCAGCACCACTTTTCCCCGGATATCCAGATTTTCAAGATCATTGTAACCGTTCTCTTCATCGGTGATCCCGTATCCTGCAAATACCACCTCCCCTTCGATACTGACCTTCTCCCCATCCATTTCGGAAAGCATGTAGAAAGGATCCGTATTGATCACCGGATCATTCCCGGATCTTTGAATGGAGCTGAAGCTATGTGCACTGTCCATGTTTTTTTCACGGATGACATAGGGTTGCATAAATCCGCTTCCGGCCGGGGCTGGTTTCAGACCAACCCTATCAGCCTGCACGGCAAGGTACCTTGCAGCAACCTCAAGCCCGGGTTCTCCCGTGTTCCTCCCCTGGAGTTCATCGGAAGCAAGGAACATCATGTGTGTTTTCAGGTCATGGGTGGTGATGGAGGCCGCCCCCTTTTTCTGGGCCTGGAGGGGCGTAAATAAATTTGCAATAAATAGAGTAGCACAAAGGCACAAGATCCTGTTCATGGGTACGATATAAAATTGGATATCAGGAAAGCTGCACAACAGCCTCAATTATCGCCCATAATATAGGAATAAAATATCGATTTGATGGGGATCAGATCTCCAGGTTGGTCATCTCCTCTGTAGTCTCAAACTCATATGCCGGGTAATCATACAGCGGGATCCGGTGCTCGGTCTGGCCCAGTGAATACCCGTACAATCCTTCATAGTCATCCCGGTTCTCTCCAAGCTCTTCCAGCTGCCGAAGGTACTCCTGGATTGATTTTGATTCAATGATGATCACTTTTCCCATTGAATGAATAATCGGGCTGTGGCGCCTGGTTTCATCATGGTCAAATTCAAGGATTCTCCGGCCATACCGGGTAATTCCAATTACCCTGAATGTCATGCTTTTACCCACTCCCGGAAGGTTCAGTACATTCCGGTCAGTGGCCAGGAATGGAAGGCCGGCAAACCTCCTCAGGGCCTCTATGTTCTCCACCATCAGGTGGGCCTCCTCCGGGAATTTGCGGATCTCATCATAATATTTCTCTTCAATCTGACCGGCCACCTTCTCCTCCAGCTGTTCCTGGACCACCCTGGCATTGGGTGCAAACCCGGAATTGTTCTCCATATAGCCTTTGACGGTGAAGGTATAATAGGGGAGCACACCCACATCATTCAATACCTTTCTAAGCTTGGCTGAATGCCCCCGCCTTGATGCTGCGGTAGTAAAGACAAGCTGGTTGGTCACCGTCCAGCCGGCTGCTATGAGGCGTTGGATGGCCATGGAGGATTCAGGGGTTACCTCCATGGGTGATTCGAAATGGGTTTGAATGAGGAATTGTGTGATACCTGCATTCACTGCTTTCTCCTTGAAATCCTTCAGGATATTCACCAGGGCGAGAGAGATCCGCTGGGGCAGGTATGCAGGAAGACGGGTCCCTATCCTGATCCTCACAAGTTCAGCCATTTTCTTCCCCTGGGGTAATGATTCATTCCTCTTTGCCTTTCGCAGTGCCATCTCGCAGATCTCTTCAAGCAGCAACTTCAGGGAGTGGTCCGAACTCATCAAACCATCTCCGCCGGTAATCAGGATATCCTTCAACTGGGTATCCTCTTCAAAGTATTGCATCAATCCTTTCAGCTTCTCACCCCATTTCTCATCGGGGGAGAGCTTCTCCAGGTTGAAATTGAGACGCCCCCCCTGGAAATCATACATCCGCTGGCAGGTTGCACATAATCCGCCGCATGCCCTTCCCAGGGTATCGGGGATGAGAATGGCCACCTCAGGGTACCTCCTGTGGATGTTGTGCCCCTCGGGAAGCAACCACCCGGCCACGTTGGGCTTTCCCGGTTCCACTTTGTCCTCTTTCTCCCAGGCAACGATCTTACCGAACTCTTCTACGAGCTGACTGCTGTAGAGGATATAGTACCTGATTGCCAGGTCGGCTCCTACGGCAAAATAGGGTACCCTGACATGGAGCAGGGAGAGGTAATAGGGATTTACAAAGAAGGGGATCCCTGCCGCTTCAGCATCCTTCAGGATTTTCATGGTATCCGGGTCCAGGGAGTGGTCGAGCATCCTGTTCAGGAGTTCGGGGGACCTTACGGCGAAGCTCAGATGGAACCTGTAATCTTCCCACCAGCGCTCCATTTTTTCAAACTTTTCAGCCTTTCTCATGCCGGGTTCAAAGAAATACCTTGAACTCTTTATCTCACCCCCGTCAATAAGCTTCATAATGACCCCCATGATCCGCAGTTTGTTCTCTTCCCTTAATTGAACGATGCGCAGATCAAGACCGGAAGGATACCGATCCATCCATGAGACAATCCTTTCGGTGGAAATATCCTGACGTTTGCTCTCTCCCCTCAGCTGCCGGAAAAGCATGATCATGTCCATGAAGAAATCGGGTTTGGCCCCACCTGTGCCCTTGTTTACCGCCAGCCAGATCAATCGAAGGGGGTTGCTCACCGCAATTTCACCCCGCAGGTTCTGGTCCGGATACTCCCTGCCCGCATGGTCTATATAATCGAGGAGCCTGATGATGGCATAGTCGCGCCATTCAAGTTTTTCGAACAACTCCCTGGTGGAATGCCTGGCATGGTAAAACCTGAATGCATTCTCCCTGTCCTTTAGATTTTTTTCGATCCATTCCCTCACCCCGACCACCACCTCGGTTTCATTCTTGGAATTCCTGAGGATCTCCTCCAGTTCCGGATTTTCGTTCAGGAGCTGCTTGAGCAGTTTGTGGGACCTGACATTAATGGCAATCCTGTCCAGTTTTTCAATTTCTGTCATGACAGGTATTTTAACCCAAATTTAACCCAAAAAAGGTACATGAATCAAGTGGGGATTCACACCGGTTTTTTGTTTACTTTTGAATCCAATAATCCATCTTTTTAAACCATTGGACCCATTGCACATGGAACAGATCAAACTTGATATATCGCGGGTTTATGATTTCATTTCTGAAGATGAAATCCACAAACTCGCGCGGGAGACCGCAGAAGCACAGAGGAGTCTATACAAGGGAGACGGGGCCGGGAACGATTTTCTGGGCTGGCTCAACCTGCCCTCCACGATCACTGACCAGCTCATCTCTGAGATTGAAGGAGCCGTGTCGGACCTGAAAGAGATCAGCGACCTGGTGGTGGTGATTGGCATCGGAGGCTCATACCTGGGTGCCCGGGCCGTAAATGATGCCCTTGCACACAATTTTGCGGGCCTGAGAAAAGACCGCAGGGATCCCTTGATGCTTTTTGCGGGCCATCATATCGGAGAGGATTATATGCACGAATTGCTTCAATTGCTGGACCATCGGAGCTATTCCATTGTGGTGATCTCCAAATCGGGAACAACCACCGAACCGGCCCTTGCATTCCGGATCCTCAAGGAGCACCTGGAGCAGAAGCTGGGGAAAGCTGAAGCTTCAGGCAGGATCATTGCTGTAACTGACTCCAGCAAGGGCGCCCTGAGGCAGCTGGCAGATGAAAAGGGCTACCGCAGTTTTGTGATCCCCGATGATATCGGTGGCAGGTTTTCGGTTCTGACCCCCGTGGGACTGGTTCCCCTTGCTTTTGCCGGGGTGGATATCCGGCAGCTGGTGAAAGGAGCACAGGCCTCAGGTCAACGATGCACCCCTGGAGTTCCCTTTGAGGAAAATCCATCTGCCCTCTACGCAGCCACCCGAAATGCCCTCTACAGATCGGGAAAAAAAATTGAGATCCTGGTGAATTACAACAACAAGTTGCACTACGTGTCAGAATGGTGGAAACAGCTGTTCGGGGAGAGTGAGGGAAAAAAGGGCAGGGGAATTTATCCGGCCTCGGTGGATAATTCAACAGATCTCCATTCCATGGGACAATACATCCAGGAGGGGGAACGCATCCTGTTCGAAACCGTCATCAGTGTGGAGCAGTCAAACCACAAAATGCAGATTCCCGGGGAATCGGACGACCTGGATCAGCTCAATTATCTGGCAGGCAAGCACATTGATCATGTCAACAAGATGGCAGAGCTGGGAACCATCCTGGCCCACCTTGACGGGGGAGTCCCAAACATCAGGATCTCGGTCCCCAGGCTCAGTGAGTATCACCTGGGTGAATTGCTCTATTTTTTCGAAAATGCGTGTGGAATAAGCGGTTATATGTTGGGCATCAATCCCTTTGATCAACCCGGTGTGGAGGCATATAAAAAGAACATGTTTGCCCTGCTGGAGAAACCGGGGTTTGAAAAGGAAACCGCAAATATCAAGTCGAGGCTATAGATCTTCCGGAAAAGTCCCACAGGCCGTTCCGTCCACCTATTTTTATGAAATGATGAAGGATCCATTCCCGGGCATACAACCCACAGTGAAGGGCCTTACCCTGGCACTTCTCGCCACCCTGGGAATGGCCAACGTATATGTCTTCTCCAAGGCAGCATTGCTGGAGGTGAGCTATTTCCAGTTCCAGTTCTTCTGGTTTGGTTTCGCCCTCATCTGGATCGTTCCATTCATGGGTATCACAGGCGTGATCAGGAAAATTCATGGTCTGACCAGGGCATCCCGAATCACACTGGTGGTGATGGGTTTCCTTGAACTGGGTGCCGCCAGTACACTTTTTCTATCCATCCAGCTGGCCGAAAATCCGACCACCATCTCGTTCCTTTCAAACCTCACTCCAATATTTGTAACCCTTTTTGGGATCAGGTTCCTGGGGGAAAGGTTCAATGCGGTGGAGGCCGTAGGGATCATTCTGACCATCGGGGGGGTGATCCTCATTACCTACACACGAGATGCCTCGCTTCAGGAGTTCTTCGGTAAAGGATCAGGTTGGATCCTTGTTTCATCGGTCCTCTCATCCATCAGCATTGTCACCGCCAAAAGCAGGATCAGGGATATTCATCCCGGGATCCTGACCATGAACAGGGTGGTCTTTCTGTTTGTCTTTGCTGCCGGTGCAATGATCATCCGTCAGGAAACCCTTCAGATATCCGGAAGGGCCGTGTTGAATATGGCCATTGGTTCCATGATGGGACCCTTCCTGACCGGGCTGGCCCAATACTGGTCATTGCGTTACATTGAGGCTTCCCGCTCCATGATCATCCAGTCCACCAGGAGCCTCTTCGTGCTGGTGGGCTCTATGATCTATCTCTCCATCCTTCCAGAAATGATGCAACTTACCGGTGGATTGATCACCATTACCGGGGTCATCGTAATGACATGGGGAAAAATGAGGTTCAGGCAGGCAAAAGGCAATAAAAAAGGCAGGAACCTTAAAAAGTCCCTGCCCTGATCCAACTAACCAACTTCACTTTCGCAACCTAACTAATCTCGATCTGTTTTGGAGCCTTCTCCAGCACCTCTTCTTTCTTAGGAATGTGGATCGTAAGGATCCCTGCTTCGTGACCGGCCTTGATCTTGTCGGCATCCACTGTTTCGGGAAGCTGGAAACTTCTCTTAAAAGTGCTGTAGCTGAACTCCCTGCGCACGTAGTTTTTCTTTTCCTCATTCTTCTCTTCCTTCTGCTCAGAAGAAACCGTCAATACATTGTCTTCCAGGTTAATCCTGAAGTCATTCTTAGAGAGACCGGGGGCGGCTACATCGATGGTAAACTCATTTTCCTGTTCGACCACATTTACAGCAGGCATTGTTCCATTGTTGGAACCAACCTGATAATTGGTGAAAAATGTGTCGTTGAAGAAATCATCCCAATAGGTGGGAACGTACCTTTTGTTAATTCTTGCTAACATTTCTTTATCCTCCTGTTATTTTTATGAATAATTGATTTAACATCCGACCTTACCATTTCAAAGGACATGCCACCGCCAATTTAATGCCATTATGGCATGCCGATCCACGTCAACAATGCCATATTGTCGTGTTTCTACTTGGGATCTTGACACTTCAGGATTTTTTATCCCTCGAAAGGCCAGGGATCAACCGGGGAGAGGCTAACGGGCAGCATCTACTGCCCGGGCGAGGCGACCGATCCCTTCCCTGAGCACAGAGGCAGGTGTGGCAATGTTTAAACGCTGGTGATTTTCCCCGCCCGGACCAAACATCGGTCCGTCATTCAATCCGAGCCTGGCCTGATGGATCACAAATTCCTTCAGGTCCACCGCATTTTTTTCCATAAATGAGAAGTCAAGCCACGCCAGGTAGGTGGCCTCCATGGGTGAGATCACGATCTCCGGGACCAGGGCTCCCAGCTCCTTTTTCAACAACAGATAATTCTGTTCCAGGTATCGCAGCAGTTGATCGACCCATTCATCCCCCATGGTGTAGGCCGCCTCCATGGCCACCTGGCCGAAAAGGCTTCCTCCGCCCACATGGACCACATCCAGGATCCGCTCATATTTTTTATATAGATCGGGATTGGTGATGATCACCGCCGATGTATAGAGTCCGGCCAGGTTGAAAGTCTTGCTGGGCGCCATGCAGGTAATGGTCAGGTCGGCGATCTCCTTGCCCAGGGAGGCAAGCGGGATGTGCCTGGACCCGAAAAGGATCAGGTCGGAGTGCACCTCATCACTGATCACCAGAACACCATAATGCACGCACAGTGCTGCAATCCGTTCCAACTCCTCCCTGCTCCATACCCTCCCGACTGGGTTGTGGGGATGGCAAAGGAAGAACATTTTCACCCCTTTCCTGAACTGTTCTTCCAGGTGGTCAAAATCAATCTGATAGTGACCATTTTCTTCGCGCAGCTGATTGTATAACAATTCCCTGCCGTGGTTCGTGACCGCAGAAAAGAACGGGAAATAGACCGGGGGCTGGACAACGATTTTATCCCCCGGATCAGTCATTCCCATGACACAGAGGTTGAGGGCCGGGACGATCCCCGGGCTAAAGTTGATCGTGTTTGCTTTGATCTCCCATCCATGTCTCCGAAAAACCCATGCGGCAAGTGCCTCATAAACTCTCTTAGGCCGGTAAGTGTACCCGTAGATGGGATGCTCACTCCTCTTCCGGATGGCCTCCCTGATAAATCCGGCCACCTCAAAATCCATATCTGCCACCCACATGGGAAGCAGATCCTCCTTTCGGAAAATGGGACCGTTCAGATCATATTTTACACTGTCGGTGCCTTTCCGTTCAATTATTTTATCAAAATCGTATTGCATGCAGGTTCCCCCATTTTTTTTAATCAATCCTTACGGGCAGGATAAAATGCCTCCTTCCCCGGAAAATGCATCTCCTTTTCCGCCTTGATCCGCGGGAGCACGAAATACTCAACCAGGGCTTCCGAACACGGTATGCCTGAACCATCTATCAGCGTAACTTCGATGAAAGCAATGCTCCTCTTTTGTTCTGAAAGCTTCGCCCTGAGGGTTACAGCACCATTGGAAATCCTGACCGGTTTCCGGTACCGCGTCTTCATTGCATAGGTAACACCTGCGGTATCCAGTTTCATAAATACTACCCAGCTGGCGATCTCATCCATCATTGTGGCCTGGATCCCCCCGTGCAGAATATCATGAAATCCCTGGTAATTGCCACCCGGGGTCCATGTGCTTACAATCTCCTCTCCCTGTTCATGAAATTCCATTCTCAATCCCAGGGGATTCGTGGGACTGCAACCGAAGCAGTTGTATTCTTTATATTCCGAATATGGATTCCTGAGCTTTATCATATCCATCCTTTGGTTTGGCACCAAAAATACCTAAATCCTTTTAACTTTGGATAATTATGGTTCGCCCAAAAAAATATCTGGGTCAGCACTTCCTGACCGATCCCGCCATTGCAGGCCGCATTGTGGGAGCCCTGGATTGCTCTCCCGGTGATACGGTTATTGAGGTTGGGCCGGGGACAGGGATCCTGACCGCTCATTTGCTGGAAAGGGATATTCATTTGCTGCCTGTGGAGGTTGATCCCGAAGCGGCACAGCACCTGAAGCAAAAATGGCCCGTCCTGGAAGAGATGCTCATAGAAGGTGATTTCCTGAAATTAAATATCGATGCTTTTATCCACGGACCCTTCCATGTGATTGGCAATCTGCCCTACAATATCTCCAGCCAGATTCTCTTCAGGGTTCTTGAATACAGGGATCGGATTCCGTCGGTGGTTTGCATGGTCCAGAAAGAGGTAGCCGACCGGATTGCATCCCCGCCGGGTTCAAGGGAGTATGGCATCCTGAGTGTATTGCTGCAGGCCTATTTTGATGTTCAAAACCTCTTTACCGTAAAACCTGGTTCCTTTTTCCCGCCGCCAAAAGTCACCTCCGGTGTGCTCAGGCTCAAACGAAACAAGACGCTGCATCTTTCCTGTGACGAAAAATTATTTATCCGGGTTGTGAAGGGTACCTTTAACCAACGCAGGAAAATGATCAGGAACTCCTTAAAAGCTATTTTGCCACATTTGGACATTGATGATGAGATCCTGTCGAAACGTCCTGAACAACTGGACGTTTCGGAATTCGTAAAATTGACTGGATATATTGAATCCAAAATGGAAGAAAGCAATCTGGGGAAACTTTAAAACCACATGGCCATGAACACCGAACTGACCCGTGAATATGTAAATGAACTGAGATCCATTATCGAGCTCAGGGATGACAAAGCGGCTCTGGAGAAAATGGAATCCCTGCATCCTGCCGATATTGCAGAGATATATGAAAACCTCTCTGTGGAGGAGGCCACATACCTCTATTTGCTGCTTGATCCTGAAAAGGCCTCAGATGTGCTGGTGGAGCTAGAGGAAGATGACCGCGAAAGTTTCCTGGATGCGCTTCCATCCCATGTGATTGCAAGTCAGTTCATTGACCACATGGATTCCGATGACGCAGCCGACGTGATCGGTGACCTTACCGAAGAGAAGAAGCAGGAAGTTTTACTGCATATCGACGATGTGGAACAGGCAGGGGACATTGTCGACCTGCTCAAGTATGATGAAGATACTGCGGGTGGTCTCATGGCCAAGGAATTGATCAGGGTCAATGAAAATTGGGGAGTGGCCACCTGCATAAGGGAAATGAGGAAGCAGGCGGAGGAGCTTGACGAGATTTATTACATCTATGTGGTCAGTGATGAGAATATCTTGCTGGGCATCCTTTCCCTCAAGGCCCTGCTGCTTGCCAGTGCTTCAACCAAGGTCAGGGATATTTTCGATGGAGTGGTGAGATCGGTCAAGACCGACACCCCGTCCGAGGAGGTGGCCCAGATCATGGAAAAATATGACCTCATCGTACTGCCGGTGACCGATTCCATTGGCAGGCTCATGGGGAGGATCACAATTGATGATGTGGTGGATGTGATCCGGGATGAAGCAGAAAAGGATTATCAGCTGGCCTCTGGTATTACTGCGGATGTGGAGACCACCGATTCACCGGGCAGGCTATCCAGGGCGCGCCTTCCCTGGCTCATTATCGGGTTGTTGGGAGGGATCGTGGTGGCGGCGGTCATAGGGCGTTTTGAAGAGGATATCAAGATCAATCCTGAAATGGCATTTTTTATCCCCCTGATCGCTGCCATGGCAGGCAATGTGGGGATCCAGTCTTCAGCGATTATCGTCCAGGGCATTGCCAGCAACAGCCTGGGCCTGGAGAGCACTTTCCAGAAACTCATCAAGGAATTGCTGGTGGCACTTCTTAACGGGCTTATCCTTGCAGGCCTCCTGTTCCTTTATAATTTCTTCATCAGCAAGAACCTCGCGCTCACTTTTACGGTCAGCCTCTCGCTTTTTATTGTGATTATCTTTGCTGCTTTCTTCGGAACCCTGATCCCCCTTGTGCTGAACAGGATGAAATTTGATCCTGCCCTGGCCACGGGGCCCTTTATCACTACCATGAATGACATCATGGGGCTTTTCATCTATTTCCTCATGGGGAGGATCCTCTACGAAGTATTTATTTGATTGTACGGCCCTTAAAATGCGGTATTGATAGCCACCACCGGATTCATTCTGGCCCCCTGCCATGCGGGGAAAATGCCACTGATCAGACCTATCGCGCTGGATATACCAATACCCAGCAAGATGTTGTTCAGGGTCAGGTAGACCGAAAAGTTCCCGGATAGATTGATGACCATGGCCCCCAGGAAGACAATAAACAATCCGATAATGCCTCCGGCAACGGAAAGCATCACAGATTCGAAAAGGAACTGGAACAGTATAAAATATCGCTTTGCACCGAGCGCTTTCTGAATGCCGATAATATGGGTGCGCTCCTTGACTGAAACGAACATGATGTTTGCGATCCCGAATCCCCCCACGATGATAGAGAAGATCCCGATAAAGAAACCTGCGATCTTCAGCACGGCAAATAACTGGTCCAGCTGGTTGTTGATAATGCTGGTCTGGTTCAGTGCAAAATTGTCTTCCTCGGAAGGTTTCAGCCTCCGGTATGAACGCATCAGGTGTTCCACTTCATAGGAAAGTTCCCTGACGGTGACATCCGGCCTGGCCTTGATCCAGATTTCGGGACCGGACATTTCGCTCCGGATGTCGATAAAACCTTTATAGTAATTCAAGGGAACGATGGCCAGTTCATCAAGGATAAAGGCATCAAAGGTGCCCTTGCCCTCCTTTTCGATCACCCCGATCACCATCACCTTCCTTCCCAACATTTCAATGGATTTTCCGATTGGATCCGCACCCTGGAAAAGTTCACTTGCCACTTTGCTCCCAATGACAGCCACGTTTCTCCCCGCATTGCCCTCCATGGGGGTAAAATACCTTCCTTTTTCCAGTTCGAAGGAGCGGATTTCCTGGAACCCGTCTGAAACCCCGAAAACAGCCGCTCCATCCATGCTGTTGTTTCCATATTCGATCCTTCTTCCCACCGCCGAAACAAAACAAACCCCGGAAGAATTCCGGCTCTTGTCTTTCAGGTATTCAAACTCATCAAGGGAAGGGAGGGGCCTGTTCATGTACTTCCACCAGGCGTACTCCTCGCCCTCTTCAGGGGCCCAGGGCCATTTATTGAAATAGATAATATCGCTGCCCAGGCTGTTGACACTCTCCCGGATGTTGGCCTCAAGGGAATCCACGATGGTGAATACAGCAATGATGGCAAAGATCCCGATGGTAATTCCAAGCAACGATAACATGGCCCGCAACCGGTTCACCATAACTGCCTGTACAGCCATGATCAGACTCTCCCAAATTAACCGAATGATAACCATTAATAAATTGTTGCCTTTCCGTTTCGTAATGTCACCGGAAACTGTTTCTTTTGCAAAGAAAGTTAAAATTAGTAAGAACTATCCACAAAAACCAATGGCCTCCCAGAAACAAATTTCCAGCGCCCTCGTTTCGGTATATGCAAAGGAGGGGCTCCTCGCGGTTGTAGAGAAGCTCCATGACCTGGGCATCACCATTTACTCAACCGGAGGGACCTGGAAATTCATCCATGAAAATGGGATCCCGGTCAAAAGCGTGGAAGATCTCACCTCCTACCCGTCCATTCTTGGCGGCCGGGTAAAAACTCTGCATCCAAAGGTTTTCGGAGGGATCCTTGCAAGGCGGACTAACCAGGATGACCTGGCCCAACTGGCCGATTACAAGATCCCCCAGATCGATCTCGTGATCGTGGACCTCTATCCCTTTGAAGATACCGTGAGGTCGGGGGCCCCCGATCAGGAGATTATTGAAAAGATCGATATCGGGGGGATTTCCCTTATCCGTGCAGCGGCAAAAAATTATGAGGATGTACTGGTGGTAGCTTCCCGCGACAGCTACGGATCCCTCCTCTCCATCCTGGAATCAGGAAATGGGAAGACCTCGCTGGAGGAAAGAAGGGAATTCGCCACCATGGCATTTAATGTGTCCTCTCACTATGATTCGGAAATATTCAAATATTTTGATGGGGATAGAAAAAGTGCCCTGAAGGTGAGCGAGAAAAAATCTGCAAAACTCAGGTACGGCGAGAATCCCCACCAGGAAGGGATCTTTTATGGGAATCTGGATGAACTTTTTGAACAGATTCACGGGAAGGAGATCTCTTACAACAACCTTCTGGATATTGATGCCGCAGTTGGCCTGATCAATGAATTTGAAGAGACCACCTTTGCAATACTCAAGCATAACAATGCCTGCGGACTTGCCAGCAGGGATATCCTGGTGGACGCCTGGAACGCTGCGCTTGCAGGGGACCCGGTCTCAGCCTTCGGCGGGGTTTTAATTTCCAACAGGCCCATCGATATGGAAACGGCCCGTGAGATGAATAAGATATTCTTCGAAGTGGTCATTGCGCCTGGATACGAGGAAGGCGCCCTTGAGGAACTGAAACAGAAAAAAAACCGGATCATACTGAAACAGAAGGAGCACAGGATGAGTGGAAGGATCATTCGCACCATCCTTAATGGAGTGATCCTGCAGGAGAGGGATCTCTCCACCGAAACAGAAGCCGGAATGAAAACTGTGACCACCCGGGGTATATCCTCCGAAGAGATGGCCGATCTGATTTTTGCGAACAAGATCGTAAAACATACAAAATCCAACGCCATCGTACTGGCCAGGGGCAAACAACTTATTGCTTCGGGCGTGGGCCAAACCTCCAGGGTGGATGCCCTGAAGCAGAGCATTGAAAAAGCCGGACAATTTGAATTTGACCTGGAAGGTGCTGTAATGGCTTCCGATGCATTTTTCCCCTTTGCGGACAGCGTGGAAATTGCAGGAAAAGCGGGGATCATTGCCGTGGTCCAGCCCGGAGGGTCGGTACGTGACCAGGAATCGGTGGATTATTGTAATGAACACGGCATGGCAATGGTATTTACCGGCGTCAGACATTTTAAGCATTGACAATTTAATACTTGAATCAAATGGGATTGTTTTCATTCCAGCAGGAACTGGCCATTGACCTGGGCACTGCAAACACCATCATTATTCACAATGATAAGGTTGTGGTTAATGAACCTTCAATTGTGGCCATTGACCAACATACGGGGAAACTGATAGCGATTGGTGAGAAAGCCAGGCAAATGCACGGGAAAACCCACGAGGACATTAAGACAATCAGGCCGTTGAGGGATGGTGTAATTGCCGATTTCCAGGCTGCAGAACTGATGATCAGGGGAATGATCAAGATGATCAACACCAAGAAGAGACTCTTTACCCCTTCGCTGAAGATGGTCGTATGCATTCCTTCGGGCAGCACTGAAGTGGAGCGCCGTGCCGTCAGGGATTCATCGGAACATGCGGGGGGCCGGGATGTGTATATGATATTTGAACCCATGGCTGCAGCCATTGGCATCGGGCTTGATGTGGAGGCTCCGGACGGTTGCATGGTGGTGGACATCGGGGGCGGAACCACCGAGATCGCAGTGATTGCGCTTGGCGGAATCGTCTGCAATCAGTCCATCCGTGTGGCTGGTGACGGATTCACCAGTGATATACAGACCTACATGAGACATCAGCACAATATCAAGATCGGGGAACGCACTGCAGAAGAGATCAAGATCCAGGTGGGTTCGGCACTTCCCGAGCTGGATGACCCTCCCCAGGATTTTTATGTGAGGGGTCCCAACCTGATGACCGCCCTTCCCATTGAAATCCCTATCTCTTACCAGGAAATCGGGCACTGTCTCGATAAATCAATTTCGAAAATTGAGACCGCAATTCTTTCGGTGCTGGAACAGACCCCTCCGGAACTTTATGCCGACATCGTTTCCAAGGGAATCTACCTCGCGGGTGGCGGTGCCTTGCTAAGGGGGCTTGACAGAAGGCTGGCAGAGAAGATCTCCATTCCATTCCTGATTGCGGAAGATCCACTGCAGGCAGTAGCACGGGGAACAGGGATTGCGCTCAGGAATGTGGACAAGTACCCTTTTCTCATGCGTTAGGACCGGGTTCTAAGATAAATTATGAGGACGCTGCTCAGATTTATTCAGAAGTATTCCAACCTCATGTTGTTTCTCCTGCTGGAAACAATCGCCATTACCCTGATTGTACGCAGCAGCAATTTTCAGAAATCAAAAATCGTAGGACTGAACCGGCAGGTTTCCGGTTACCTTTTCAGCAAAGTGGATGGGGCCAGGGAATATTTTTCCCTGAAGGAGGAGAACCTGCAGCTCGCACTTGAGAACCTGGAATTGAGGAATAAACTTGACCTGCTGTCAGCGCAAATGGACAGTACCATTGTGATCAGTGATCTCAGGGAGCCCTATCGGTTCTTTTACGTCCCCTCCCGGGTTGTACACAACAGCGTCTTTAAACAATACAATTACATCACCATTGACAAAGGAAAAAAACATGGGGTTTTCAAGGATATGGGAGTCATTTCCGACCAGGGACTGGTGGGCATCGTACTTGAAAGCTCCAATAATTTCTCCACGGTGATCCCCATCATCAACCTTGACTTCAGGTTGAGCGCGAAAATCAAATCAAATAACTATGCAGGGATCCTTCAATGGCAGGGTGATTCACCCAGGCATGCCATTCTCACGGAAATCCCATTTCACGTGGATATCCTGGAAGGGGATACCTTGCTGACCAGTGGTTTTTCATCCATTTTCCCCGAGGGGATCATGGTGGGAACAATTGAAACCTTCTCCCTGGAGAAGGGAAATTTTTATGATATAAAAGTGAATCTCTCCACTGATTTCCAGAGCCTGTTTCATGTAAACGTGATCCGGAACTACAGGAGGGATGAGCAACTAAACCTGGAGGGAGGAACCAGATAATGGTTATCATAGCCAGAAATATCTTCCGTTTCCTTATGTTGATCGCTTTCCAGGTCCTGGTGATGGACAATGTGATGATCAATGGATACATGGTGCCATATGTATACCTGCTGTTTATCCTCCTCTTACCTTTTGAAACCCCCCAATTGGCATTGTTGCTCTCCGGATTCTTGCTGGGCCTCGGGATCGATTTCATTGAACACACCCCGGGCATGCATACTGCAGCTACCGTGATGATCGCATTTGCACGGCCTTACCTGCTGAAGCTCCTGGCCCCGCGGGATGGATATGAGTCGGATACTTTCCCGCGAATTCATTATTATGGTTTCATCTGGTTCCTGAAATATGCCTTCCTGCTGGTAGTCCTTCACCACCTGGTCCTCTTCTACCTTGAGGTATTCCAGTTAAGGGAATTTTTAAGTACCTTGCTCCGGGTGATCCTGAGCTCCATCCTGTCCACCTCGACCATCGTCCTCAGTCAATATTTTGTTTTCCGGAAATAAATGAACCAGTTTACTGATAGAAGGTATGTTTTTGCAGTGGCAATCATCCTGGTGGGCCTGGTATTTATTGTCCGCCTGTTTCAGATCCAGGTACTTGACAAATCATATGAACAATATGCCCTGAGCAATGCCCAGAGCGCCAGGGTAATCTATCCCGCACGCGGTTTGATCTATGACCGGAACGGCGAGATCATGGTTTACAACCAGGCCGCCTATGACATTATGATCACACCCCGCCAGCTCGAACCATTCGATACCACACAATTATGCACGATCCTGGAGATCAGCCGTGAAAGTGTGCTTGAACGTCTTCGCTCCGCGCGGGCCTACTCAACCAGGGTCCCCTCGGTTTTTATGAAACAGGTCAGCTATGAAAATGCCGCCCTGCTCCAGGAGAAAATGTTCCAGTATCCGGGGTTCTATGTGCAAACCCGGACCCTTCGAAAGTACACCCGTCCCATTGCCTCACACGCCCTGGGTTATGTGGGGGAAGTGGACCAGCAGATCCTGGACAAAGATCCCTACTACCAACTGGGAGATTACATCGGGGTATCAGGGGTCGAAAAAGCATATGAGGCCGAGCTCAGGGGTCAAAAAGGGAAAAATGTGTTCCTGAAGGATGTGCACAACCAGACCATTGAATCCTACCAGGGGGGGAAACTTGATGTCCCTGTAAAGGTGGGCCGGAACCTGACTGTCACCCTGGATGCACAGCTGCAGGAATATGGCGAGAAACTGCTGGCACCCTACGTGGGTAGCATTGTGGCCCTGGAACCTTCCACCGGTGAGGTGCTGGCCCTGGTAAGTGCACCCGGCTATGCGCCTGACCTTCTGGTGGGCAGGAACCTGGGGATCCAGTTTGGAAAAATGGCACAGGACACCCTGAATCCTCTGTTCAACAGGGCCCTGATGGCTCAGTACCCGCCGGGATCGACATTTAAAACCATGATGGCCCTTGTGGGTCTGCAGGAGAAGGTGATCACTGTAAACACTGAAAGCAGTTGCTCCTACGGTTTTTACGTGGGAAACATCCACACCGGCTGCCACCTGCATGCCACCCCCCTGAACCTCATTGAAGCCATCCAGAATTCATGCAATACCTATTTCATCAATGTATTGAAGTATGTACTGACTGATGTGAAGTACAGCAATACGGCCAATGCCTACGACAACTGGCGAAGGCACCTTCTGTCAATGGGATTTACGGCTCCCCTGGGTATTGAGCTGACCAATGAGCTGGATGGCAATATCCCCGAAGCAACCTATTTTAACCGGATCTACGGGGAAAATCACTGGAACTACCTCACCATCCGTTCCATGGCCATTGGTCAGGGTGAACTGCTTATCACCCCGGTTCAGATGGCCAACATGACCGCTTCCATTGCCAACCGGGGCTATTACGTGACCCCTCACCTTGTAAGGGAAATAGGAGATGCAGAAGCCATTGATCCAGCCTATACAATCAAACATTATACCTCCATTGACTCAGCCAACTATGTGCCTGTGGTGGAAGGTATGGACCTGGTGATCAACGGGGGGCCCGGGTCCACCGCCCGCAACGCCAAGATACCCGGCATCACGGTTTGCGGGAAGACAGGTACTGCAGAAAATCCCCACGGGAATGATCACTCGATCTTTATTGCCTTCGCCCCCAAAGATAATCCCCGGATCGCCATTGCCGTGTATGTGGAGAACCAGGGTTTTGGCACCACTTATGCTGCGCCCATTGCCAGCCTGATGATTGAAAAATACCTTACCGGAGAGGTGAAGCGATCCTGGTATGAAAATTGGGTGCTCCAACTGGCTCAGCCGGTCGTGAGCCCCAAACCTGCAGACACCTCTTCCACAGGGATTGTCACCACAGATACGACAACCACCTTAAACAGTTCGGATGGTACGCAGGAATAACATATTCGCCAATTTAGACTGGGTCTCCATTCTCCTGTGGACAGTGATGCTCGCCTTTGGGTGGATGAACATCTATTCGGCCAATATCATGGAAGCTGATGGGGGGGCATTCGATTTCACCCAGCGGTTCGGAAAACAGCTCCTGTGGATCGGGGCTTCAATCCTGCTGGGCGCATTGCTTCTTGCACTGGATGCAAAATTTTATATCTATTTTTCCTATATCCTGTATGCCATTCTCATTGGGGTCCTTATGGGCGTGCTGGTTTTTGGTACAGAGATCAATGGCGCCAGGAGCTGGTTCGTCATCGGCGGATTTCAGCTCCAACCTTCCGAATTTGCAAAACCTATCACAGCACTTGCCCTGGCCAATTTGCTTACCTCACACAATTTTAACCTGCGTAAATTCTCACATCTTGCAAAGACCGGGGCCATCATCCTGGCCCCCCCCTTGCTGATTCTGCTGCAACCGGACCTGGGCTCGGTGCTGGTCTACTTTGCTTTCATTTTTGTATTGTTCAGGGAAGGGTTTTCAGCAAATATAATGTTGCTTCTTGCATCCCTTGTGCTCCTGTTTTTTGCCACCCTCATGCTTGACAAAGTGATCCTCTTGCTCATCATTGTCTTGTTTGGCATATTGATATACATGGTTGTGTCAAAATCCTTTAAAAAAGGGATCGTGAATGCATTATGGGTGGCGGGAGTCTTCGGGGCCCTGTTCGGGATCAATAAACTCTTTAATACAGGCTTTTCGACCTATATGCTTGCTATTGCCACCGTAATCCCTGTGGCCGTGGCCCTCGGCATTCGAGGCATAAGGACCAGGGAATACCGACACCTGAAAATCCTCGCGGGGGTGCTCATCGCCATCTTCTTTACAATTGCGGTGGACTATTCAATGCATAATGTCCTCAAGACACACCAGCAACACAGGATCTATGTGACTCTTGGTCTGGAAGATGACCCCCAGGGTGTGGGGTATAATGTGAATCAATCCAAAATTGCCATTGGATCGGGTGGTTTTTCCGGGAAAGGCTACCTGAACGGAACCCAGACTAAACTCCATTTTGTCCCTGAGCAGAGCACCGATTTTATTTTTTGTACAGTGGGGGAAGAGTGGGGATTTCTTGGTACTACTTTCCTCATTTTGCTGTACGTAGCTTTTCTATTAAGACTAATCATGCTGGCAGAGAGACAGAGATCCTCCTTCAGCAGGGTTTTTGGTTATGGATTTATCTCCATTCTCTTTATACATTTCCTGATCAATATCGGCATGACCCTGGGATTATTGCCCGTGATCGGGATCCCTCTGCCCTTCTTCAGTTATGGAGGCTCGTCGCTCTGGGCTTTTACAATGTTCCTGTTTATCTTTCTGAGGCTGGACGCCAATCGTCTTGAGTTGCTTCGGTAGGGCATGGTTCATCCAAATTTCATGCTGCACCCATGTTTTGCGGCAGTTGCAATCCTTTAAATTTCCCCCTATTTTTCGTACCTTTGCATCACGTCGGAATAAGCCTCCACACTGACAAGAAAGGAGTCTCCCATGAACTACCAGGCCTATGCACGACATAATATCCACACAATGCCTTTTTATGGACGGTTAAGCCGGGAACAGGTCCATAACATAAAGATTGTATCTGAGGTTTTTCCATTCAAAACCAGCAATTATGTGGTGAACGAGTTAATCAACTGGGACAATTACCAGGATGACCCGATGTACATCCTCAACTTCCCCCAAAGATCGATGCTCAAACCTTCCCAGTTCGATTCAATTTCACGGATGTTAGAAAAGCAAGCAAGCAAAACCGATCTGGCCAGGCATGTACACGAACTGAGGCTCACCCTGAACCCTCATCCAGCCGGTCAGATGGAATACAATGTACCCACCCTGAAGGGGCAAAAACTCACCGGGATCCAGCACAAGTATGACGAAACGGTCCTCTTTTTTCCTTCCCAGGGCCAGACATGCCATGCCTACTGTACCTTTTGCTTCAGGTGGCCACAGTTCACGGGCCTTCAGGGGCTAAAGTTCGCCATGAAGGAATCCAACCTGCTGATCTCTTATATGAAGGAGAATCCTTCCATCACAGATATCCTGATCACCGGTGGCGATCCCATGGTCATGAAGGCTTCCATCCTGGAAAAAATTGTGAAACACATCCTGGCAGCTGATCTGCCTCAGTTAAGAACCATCCGCATTGGCACCAAATCCCTGTCATTCTGGCCTTACCGTTATATTTCGGACCCGGACTCGGAACAATTGCTCAATATTTTTCGCAGGATCACAGAACGGGGAAAACACCTTGCCATTATGGCACATATCAACCATCCGTGTGAACTGGGCACAGAAGCGGTCCGTGAAGCCGTTCAAAACATAAGGGACACAGGGGCACAGATCCGAACCCAATCCCCTCTGCTGAGGAATATCAATGACGATCCTGCCATTTGGGCGATGATGTGGCGCAAACAAATTAACCTGGGCATGATCCCCTACTACATGTTCATCGCAAGGAACACAGGGGCACAGGCTTATTTTGGAGTAACCCTTGAGCGATCCCACCAGGTCTTTAACAATGCATACAAACAGGTGAGCGGTCTTTGCCGGACCGTAAGGGGGCCCAGCATGTCGGCGGGTCCCGGCAAAATAAGGATTGCAGGGATTTCTGAAGCCCGGGGTGAAAAGGTATTTACCCTGGAGTTTTTACAGGGGAGGAACTCCGATTGGGTGGGGAAACCGTTTTTTGCCGCCTACGATCCCAAGGCACAATGGCTTGATGAACTTGTTCCCGCTTTCGGGGAACCGGCGTTCTTCTATCAGAAGGAATATCAGAAATTGATGAAGGTTGATAAACTGCAGGGTCCTACCCTTCAGACCGATAACAAGCAATCTGCTTAGCAATCAGGGTACCCGGCTCTCTGTGTCTTGATTTCGATCTCATACTTCTCTTCCAGGAACTGAATGATCAATGGAAAGAACTCAAGGAAATCTTCTTTGAAGCTTTCATAGCGTTCGCTTAAAATTTCAACGGCATATCCGGCGTGATTGGGAAGTGATGTGTTGGCAGCCATGCGTTCCAGCACCAGCTCGATGCCATCTATGGTCTGGTAAGCCATCATCCAGTTATTTTCAAGAAAAGTGGGGAACCACATCTTTATGGATGAGGGGAGTACCTTGTAGTTCCTTTTCAGCAGCTCATAAGTCCGGCTCACGAATGCATTGAGCGGGAGGGTAGAAAAATCATCCCAGAGCGAGGCGAGGAAATGATCATAGAATATATCTGTGATAATCCCGGCATATTTATGATACCTTGAGGCAACCCTTACCTTGCTTCGCCTGGTAATGGGGTGCGCATCGGTGAAAGTATCGATGTCACGGTGGATCAGGATCCCCTTTTTCACCAGTTCAGGAAACAGGAGATAATCCCTTCCCTTTACATAATCACCCATGAAGTTCCCCACAATGATCTCCTCATTGCAGCCCGACAGGTAAGTATGTGCCAAAAAATTCACGTTCCGGTGGTTTATTCTCTGAATTTCTATAAAATTATCCTAAAAACCACATTTAATACTACGTAATCGCAAACAAGATGTTATAGTGGGCAATTTATGCCCAGCTATTGTACAGCATATTCGGTTTCCCGCCGCCAATATTCGTATAAATTTGAGGATCGCTAAATTCAAAAGAGATCTTACATGACCAGGAAAAACATCATCATTATTGGAGCCGCAGGAAGGGATTTTCACAATTTCAATACCTGTTTCAGGGACAACGAAGCCTACCGGGTGGTGGCCTTTACAGCCGCGCAGATTCCGGATATTGACGGACGGAAATACCCGCACCAGCTTGCCGGGAAACTTTATCCTGACGGAATCCCGATCCATCCCGAGGAACAGCTTCCCAGGCTGATCAGGGAACTGGAGGTTGACACATGTGTTTTCTCCTACAGTGATCTTCCATACCAGAAGGTAATGAACATCGGGGCCATTGTCAATGCAACGGGAGCCAATTTTACCCTGTTGGGCACCCACGACACCATGATAACAAGTACCAAACCTGTCATTTCGGTCTGCGCGGTAAGGACAGGTTGTGGAAAGAGCCAGACCTCACGAAGGGTGATCGAATTACTCATGAAAAAAGGCCTCAGGGTAGTCGCAGTCAGGCACCCCATGCCCTATGGTGACCTGGTTGCCCAGAAGGTGCAGCGATTTGCTGCAATCGAGGACCTGAGCCTGCATCAATGTACCGTTGAAGAGATGGAAGAGTATGAACCCCATGTGGTAAGGGGCAACGTGATCTATGCAGGAGTTGATTATGAAGCGATCCTGAGATCGGCTGAAAATGATCCCCGCGGTTGCGATGTGATCCTGTGGGACGGAGGGAACAATGATTTCCCCTTTTATAAATCGGACCTGACCATCGGGGTGGTGGATCCACACAGGGCAGGACACGAGCTAAGCTACTACCCTGGAGAGGTGGTCCTTCGCATCTCCGATGCGGTGGTGATCAATAAAATGGACAGCGCTGCCCCCGAAGGGATTCAGATGGTGCGCGAAAACATTGCCAGGGTCAATCCGGGTGCCACTGTAATCGATGGGGCCTCCCCAATCAGGGTGGACAATCCAGATGTGATCAGGGGAAAGAGGGTGCTGGTGGTTGAAGATGGCCCCACACTTACCCATGGTGAAATGAAAATTGGAGCCGGCGTGGTGGCAGCAAGAAAATTCGGAGCTGCGGAACTGGTCGATCCAAGACCGTATACAGTGGGAAGGCTCACCGAAACCTTCAGGATATACCCGGGCATAGGGACCCTCCTCCCTGCCATGGGATATGGCAAGGAGCAACTGAAAGACCTTGAGACCACCATCAATGGAACGGACTGTGATTCTGTGGTGATCGGGACCCCCATCGATCTCAATCGTCTGATCCATATCCGTAAGCCCAATACAAGGGTGTATTATGACCTGCAGGAGATCGGTGAACCAACCCTTGAGGGAGTGTTGAATGACTTCATTGAAAAAAATAAAATTGCATAGCTCCACGCTCCTTCTCCTGTTTGTCCTGTTAACGGGTGTGGTTTCCTGCCGGGAAGAACGGGTGGCCCGGGTGGTGATCGTGACCGAGATGGGTGAGATTGAGGCAGAGGTTTACCCGCAAAGCGCCCCGGTTACCGCTTCAAACTTCCTTGCCCTTGTGGAGCAGGGGGTTTACTCCAATTCAAGTTTTTACAGGGTAGTCAGAATGGATAATCAGCCTATGAACAATGTAAAGATCGAGGTGATCCAGGGCGGTTTATTCGAGGATTCCCTGGTGAATCAATTCCGCCCCATCCTCCACGAATCCACAGAATTCACGGGGATCAGGCATCTTGACGGTGTCCTTTCCATGGCAAGGAATGAACCCGGTACTGCCTCCACGGAATTCTTTATCTGCGTGGGCGACCAGCCATCCCTTGATTATGGAGGTGGACGCAATCCCGATGGGGCAGGTTTCGCGGCTTTCGGCAAGGTGGTACGCGGCATGAAAGTGGTCAGGGCCATTCAGGAGAGGCCGGATACCGGACAATACCTGGTAAAACCGGTGGTGATCGATGAGATAAAGGTGATTGTTAAACCAACCCCCTGAAAAGCCATTCCGGCCTTGTGAAAGGTGATTTGTTTTTTACCCGCACACCATGTCGATCAGTCCATTGACAGCCGAATCCCAGCAATGCCACTGGATATCACCAAATTTCCCCGGGTCCTTCACACGGCCCTCCTTGGTGGAGGTGTTCCACATGATATTGGTGACATTGTTTGAGAGGGAAATTGTGTAGGACGCATCATATACCTCCTGGGGCATGTAGGCCAGGGTTATGAAACTCCCGGTCTCCTCCTGGCCGGCTTCCACGTAAGTGTAGGTCAGGTCCGCCGCTTCAGTCTCAAAATCCTTGTTCCATTCCGCCTCCAGGATTTTCACGGATCCTTCCTTATAAAGGTTCCACAGGGCATGGGTGTGATCATACCTGACCACACCATCAAACCATTTTATTGCCTGGTCGGGGATCAGCGCAAGGCCTATGAACATCTCCGCAGAGAACTCCTCATTGCTGATCCTGGTCGCGGTAAGTGTGGCTTTATATACCAGGTTGTTCAGCGAGAACTCAAAGGACCATTCCCATGAATGGTCACCCAGGTACACCGGGTCCTGTTGGAGGGCATACCCATAGGCAGCCACCGGCAGGGCCAGTGTCAAACTTGAGGCAACGTTCCAGTAGGCCACGGAGAGGTAGGAATGGGTGAAATTCTCATAGGTGGCTCCGGTTCCCTTGGTAACAGCAGGAGGGTCACTATAATCGGAAAAATCCATCAAAAGGCTCTCCAGTGGGGGAAGTTCCGGTCGCTCATTTACCGGTTCCTTGTCGCATGAGACACAAGTTATAAGAATGGATATGGCCAGGGATAGAAAAATAAATGATCGAATGCTCCAACTATTTTTCATTGTACAGTTTTTTTGTTTCTGCAGTTATATACGGAACACAGCTCCCATTTGTTGCATACGGGAAGGCTTAATCCAGTCAGCGTCCCTGAAATGATTTGCCCTGGCTTGCAGGAACTTTTTCAGGAAATAACATCGGGACCCGGAGACCGATTAGATCGGTACCACGCAATAAATTGATGAATCGGCCGATATTGTTGATTTTATTCCTGAGTAAAATGCTAATTTTATGTGGGTGCGAACCCTCTTATTATCGGAATGAGGATACAATCACCTTCACTTGAAAAACTAACCCTTGGTTACAGGTTCGATCAGGACAGAGAGATCGTTTCACTCCTGTTCATCAACTATTTCCTGATCCTGTTATTTGCCATCGTGGTGGTGTTGCTTCATGCTTCAGGAGAGACCCTGGTTGCAGCATCTTATCGCTACCATGCTTTTATTTTCATCAGCCTGATGGAGATCTGGATGATCAGGAAAGGTTTGTTCAAACTGGCCAGGGTTCTTATATTGATCCTTCTCCCTTTTCTAATCCTGATCCTGCCGCCCCTCTGGGGGATTTTTGATGACGAGTTTTATTTCTGGTTTCCTTATGTACCCATCGCCCTGTCAATGATCCCTCACTTTATTCTCCATACGGTGAGGGACAGGGTTGCATTGCTTGTGACCCTGATGGCCTATTTCCTGCTTGCCCTGTTGATCGACAATCTTTTGATCTTTCTGAGTGACGGCACAGAGAAGATCATACCCTTTGTTCTTAAGAATCGGTTCTATTACAACCTGATTCCCATGGTTATATATCTATTTGTAAACCTTGCGGTCGGGCTGGTTTTTGCCAATAACTACAGGTATGAACAGATCATGCGAAACCAGCAGGAAGAGCTCCTGAGGGCAGAGAAAATGGCTTCCATGGGCACCCTTACCGCAGGCATCGCACACGAGATCAACAATCCATTGAATTTCATATCCGGAAGTCTTCATGCCATCGATACTTTAGCGGATGCCTATCTCAAACAGGAAGGCCCCATATCGCAGGAGAAGGAGGTGCTGAAGGACCAGATAAAAAAGCTCATGGAGAGCTCTTTTGAAGGTGTGAAAAGAGCTTCCGATATCGTGGCCAGTCTGAAACAGTTTGCCAATCCGGGACAACAGGAGAAAAGCCTGTATGACGTCGAGAAGCTCATCTTTTCAGCCTTGCGTTCCATTGAAAAAAAGATTCCCTATTACATTACTGTCAAAAAGAATATTCCAGCCGGGATGAAGGTGCTTTGTTTTGAGGCGCAACTCAAACACGTACTCAGAAACATCCTGGATAATGCAATTGATGCAATCGAGGGCCAGGAAGGAAGGGACCGTGCCATCATCGATATATCGTCAGCGGTGGAAAAGATAGATAATGTCCAGTTCTCAAGGATCTCCATTGGAAACAATGGTCCTGTGATCCCGGCCGAACAACAGAAACAGATCTTTGATCCTTTTTACACTTCCAAGGAAGCAGGCAAGGGTATTGGCATGGGAATGTCAGTGAGTTACATGATCATTCGCGAGCACAAGGGAAGGATTGAAGTCAGGCATGAAAATGGGAACGTGGTTTTCGACGTGATCCTGCCCCTGAAACCGGACAAAGGATAATTCCACCTTTCACTCACTCTGGTTACCCTGCCTGATTATAACCGGCGAAAAGCCTCATGGATAATTTTCCTCACATCCTCCCGGTCCCAGGGTTTGATGATATACCTGAATATCAAATCTTTATTAAATCCCTCCAGCATCACTTCAGTTTCCATGTACCCTGTAAGAAGCATACATACCTTTCGCTTGTTCGTTCGCTTGATCTCCTTGATAAAATCAAGGCCATTCATTGCGGGCATTTTCAGGTCGGAGATGATCACCTCGATGGCGGGATCCTTTTCCAGCAATTTAAGGCCATCGGCTGCAGAGGAGGCGGTAATGATATTGAATTCCGATAAAAAGGTGATCTTCAACAACTCCAGATTAATCGGCTCATCGTCCACATATAAAACCTTCCTCAGTTCCATGATCAAACCTTACGTCCCTTTCATGTGCTCTTCCCTGGTCACCACCTGGTATGATTTATCCACGATCAGGTCGGCCATGGGCTTGAGGCTAACCACGGCCAGGTGCTCTTTTTCCAGGATGGACATCCTGAAATCACTCAGTGCCTCCTTCATCCTGATGATCTGGTTGATCTTGGTTTCGTGGTAGGTAAGGTCGATGAATACCCTCAGGTCTATATCCGGGGCATTAATGGCGTACAGTCCGTCAATGATCAGGAGATCAATCTTGCTGAAATCGGTGATGAGTTTATCAACCTGTTCCGGAATCAGGTCTATGCAAGGGATCATGCACTCCTGTTGTTCCTTGAAGTCCCTGATGGTCTTTTTGATCTTAATCCAGTCATACTCATCGAGTCCGATTTTATCAAATCCTTTATTTCTGCGCCACTCCTCCCTTAGAAGGGGTTGGATCTTGTAATAGTTATCGGTATGAATGACCTTGACCCTGATGTTGCTATCCTTGAGCAGTTTCCCTAATGAATGGGCAAGTTCCGACTTTCCCGATCCCGACTCGCCAGAGATACCTACGACGCACCGATACCGTTCCCCCTTTGCTCTGCATCCCTCCATTAAATGGTCAAAGATGGCCTGGGCGGCCTCCTTGTGCATATCATTGATCAACAGAACATCTCCTAACATCGCCTTTGATTATTGATTGAACCTGACAGAAACTAACTCATCCTGTGGTAGTTCAATTTGTTTCCCGTAAAGATGAACTTTTATTTTTTCCTTTCCTTGATTTTTTCCTGAAATTTTAAGCTCGTTCACGGAGACCGATACCTGGTAAGCTGTTCCCCTGAATGCAAACCTGAAATCGAGTCCCTTCCAGTGCCCGGGCAGTGAGGGATCGAGTTCGGGAAAGCTCTCTGTCAGTTTCAGCCCTGCATATGTGGAGATCACTTCATATATGGTTCCGGCCATCACCCCACAGTGGATCCCCTCGCCGGTGGTTCCTCCCTGGATATCCACAAGGTCACTCCGGAGAGCCTCCAGGTAGAGCTCCCAGCCGGATTGCTTCAGCCCCAACTTCCAGGCCAGCCGGGCATGCACCAGCCTGCTCAGGGTTGAGCCGTGGGAAGTACGGTTGATGTAGTAATCAAAGTTGGTCCTATCATAACCCTCCGGCACCGTGTATCCGAGCGTATTGATGATGCGGGTCACTTCTTTGGTTCCGAGGTTATAGAACACCATCAGAAAATCGGGTTGTTTGGATAGTTTATAATTATCGGGTGATTTGCCCTCGGCTTTTAGGATCCTGTCAAGCCGGTGGATGTCAGGGTAGCTGGACCTGTAATGGTCCCAGTCCAGCTCTTCCAGTCCAAAATAGCCGCTGAATTGCTCCACCACACCATTTTCCGATATATGAAGAGCAAGGCCATGCATGATCCTTTCCCATCGCTGAAGATCTTCCGGCCCCAGGGCAAGCATTTTCAGAATGCGCTCCTTTTGTCCGGGATCCAGCTCCTCCAGGATCCTGAAAGCCTTATCCATCATCCAGCTTACCATGATATTACTGTATGCATTGTCTTTCAATCCCCCCTTCCCGGACCCGGGAAGTTTTTCATGAAATTCATCAGGTCCCATGACCCTGTCAATGTGGAAACGACCATCGTTTTCATCCAGCACCGATTTGCTGGCCCAGAATTTACAGATGTCCAGTAAAATCTCAGCGCCGTAATCAGCCATAAAATCCAGGTCCCCGGTGGCATGGTAGTAATTCCACACATTGAAGGCAATGGCCAGGGAGATGTGCCGCTGCAACGAGCTGTAATCATCCCCCCATTCACCAGAAAGGGGATTCAGGTGGATGATCTGCGTCTCCTCCCGGCCATCGCTACCGCTCTGCCAGGGGAACATGGCCCCTTCATACCCGTGTGCTTTGGCATATGCCCTGGCCGCATCCAAACGGCGGTACCTGTACATGAGTACAGATTTGACCACCTCCGGAAAGTGCAGATCGAAGAGGGGAAGGATGTATAACTCATCCCAGAAGATATGTCCCCGGTATGCTTCTCCATGCAACCCCCTGGGAGGAATCCCCGAATCTAACCCCGCATGGTGAGGTGAAGCTGTAACCATCATGTGAAACAGGTGCAACCTGACCAGTTTCTGGGCTTCCCGGTCCCCCGAAATTGAAACATCCATCCGGTCCCAGAGCTCTCTCCACCGCCCGGCGGAGAGGTCCAATTCCCTGTTGTAATTGGAGACCATCGACAGGGTGCTCCGCGCTTCCTCAAGGGGGTCCTCCACACCCGGATCCCTGGAAGTGTAAATGGCTACCAACTTCTCAAGGGCCACCTCCTGGTTCCGCCGGACTTTCACTTCAAATTCCTGGCTGATCCACCCGTTGCCCTTCCGGGTCTCAGATATGGCCGGTTCCCCGCCGGAGGTAATTTTCTGGGTGGCACATACTGCCACCACAATATTGGATTGACTGGTCCTCACCACCAGTTCGAGTGAATTGTCGGTAAGCCCCTCCGATACCGGGTTAAGCTGTTTCTGGTTCAGGCTGTTGTAACGCTCCACCCCCGAATTGCTGTGATCCCCGCTGAGGCCGGTTCTGAATCCGATCCTCCCGTCATAATTGAGCGGTGTGACTGTATACATTAATCCTGCGCGATGGGGATCGGCCATCCCCGCAAACCGGGCGGAGGTAATCCGTGTGATCCTTCCCCGGGGATCTTCCACGATCATCTCCCTTCGAAGTTCTCCCTTCTGAAGATCAAGGGTCCGGTCAATGCTCCGGATGGGAAAAGATGGTTCGGGACCAAATTCAAACCAGCTCCCTCCATCGATCCGGAAACTGACCGGCAACCAGTTGGTAATGTTGACGAAATCCTCATTTTCGATATCCCTGTCCCCAACCCTGGACACAAGCCTGTTAAATAATCCTGAAATATAGGTTCCAGGATAATTCACCTTATTGGCCCTGCTCTCCTCCAATGCCCCGCGGGTTCCAAAATATCCGTTTCCCACGGCCAGGAGAGCCTCCCTGGACCGCTCCAGATCAACCTCATAGTCATGGTATTTCAGCAACCAGGAGTCCTCTTTCATCCCCTTGACGAACCACTCGTTGATCCCTTCAAGTCCGATCTCCCCAAGATCTTCCACCACAATATCGCCTCCACCGATCAGCAACTCCCGGGTATTCTCTTCCCTTGCAACCCCCAGCACCAGGCCAAAGTTTCCTTTGCGTCCGGCCTGCACACCGGAAACCGCATCCTCAACAACCACAGCCCGGTGGAATTCCACCCCCAGGTTATTGCAGGCCGTGGTAAAAATATCGGGTTCGGGCTTCCCTTTCAATCCGATTTCCGCAGAGACCACACCATCTACACGGGTTTCAAAAAAATGGAGCAAACCGGCCTTTTCCAGTACCGGTTTGCAATTCTTGCTTGAGGAAGCCACCCCGATCCGGACGCCTGCCTCCTTTAATCCCTTGAGCATCTTCACGGAGCTTTCATAAACCTCCACCCCGTCTTTATCAAGCACTTCGTTAAACTGGACGTTCTTCCTGTTCCCCAATCCGCAAACGCTCTCTTCACCTGGATCATCCGAAGGATTCCCGAAAGGGATCTCAATTCCCCTGGACTCCAGGAATGATTTTACTCCGTCATACCTGGGCTTCCCATCCACATAGGGCAGGTAGTCATCCGCATGGGTGAATTCCCTGAAAGGTTCCCCAAAGCGTTCCTCCCTGGTTTTCATATAATCATCGAACATTTTTTTCCATGCAGAAGCATGCACCAGTGCGGTTTTTGTGATCACCCCGTCCAGGTCAAATATCACTGCGTCAAATTTGGGTTGAAATGCCATTTTGTTGAGATTATTATTGGTAAAAGCCCTTAAGGTTCCTAAATTTATAGAAGCCTAAAAAATTAACTGAAGATAATAAATTGAACACAAATGAAAAGCCTCATCCTTGCCTCAAACCTACTTCCGGTTCATATTAAATGGCAGGATGAGAGTTACCTGATCAAAAAGTCGGACGAACAAACCATCTCCGGGCTCCAGAACTTTTACAAGGCATTTCACCCAAAGTGGGTGGGTCACACGGGTTTCGAGAATCACGATTTCACTCCGGAGGAGATGGGGATGCTCGAGCGCAAGCTTGAGCCCTTCAACTGTATCCCTGTATTTCCAAAGGCCAGGGACCATAATCTTTTTCTCCATGGATTCTCCCGGAACACCATCTGGCCTCTTTTCCATTACTTTACAGAGAACGTCACCTACAGCGAAATTTCCTGGAAATCCTATGTGAAGATCAATCGCCTTTATGCCGAAAAGATCCTCCAGATCATCAATGACGGGGATATTCTATGGATCCATGATTATCACCTCATGCTTCTGCCCCAGATGATCCGAGAGCAGAAACCGGGTATCTCCATCGGACTGTTTATCCATATTCCCTTCCCCTCCTTTGAACTGTTCAGGCTCCTTCCCTGGCGGCAGGAGGTGATCGAAGGCATCCTGGGAGCTGACCTGATCGGGTTCCAGATCTATGACCACGTAAGGCACTTTATGAGTTCAGTAAGAAGGCTGATGGGAGTGGATTCGGTTTTTAACCAGATCTCCATTGGTGAACGTACCCTGAAGGTGGATGTATTCCCCAAAGGCATAAACTATAACAGGTTCCGCAACAAGGCTTTGTCGATCCACAGCAACAGGGCTGCTCCGTCGGTCATCCAGGAGGAAATGAGGTTGTTCAAGGAATCGGGACACCTTGAAAAACTCATTATCTCCATTGATAAACTGGATTACACCAAGGGGATCCCCCAGCGCATCAGGGCTTTTGAACGGTTCTTACAGACCTACCCCGAATACCAGGGGAGGGTGAGCCTGATCATACAGGCCATCCCGTCGGGCGAGACCAGTGAATCGTTCTTTAATCTGAAGAGCAAGGTGGATGAGCTGGTGGGCAGGATCAACGGCAATTACGGAAGAATCACATGGACCCCCATCAGGTATTTGAACCAGGAGTTTTCCATGGATGAACGCATCGACCTCTATTCCCTTTCGGATATCGCTTTGATCCTCCCCTTAAGGGATGGGATGAACCTGGTTGCAAAGGAGTTCGTCGCCTCCAGGCATAACGGTCACGGGGTTCTGATTCTGAGTGAACTTGCTGGAGCCTCCAAGGAACTGCATGAAGCCCTGCTGGTCAATCCCAATAACCTGGACGAAATCGCTGAAGCCCTCAAATTGGCCATTGAAATGCCTGAGGATGAACAGGTAAGAAGAAATACGGTGATGATGCAGAGGCTTCAACGATACACCGTGGAGCGGTGGGCCAACGAATTCATAAGGAGCCTGGAGAGTGTCAAGGAGCTGCAGCAGGTAAACCTGACCAGAAAGATCAATATCACCCGCCAGAAGCACATTGTAGGCTGTTACAGGGAAGCGAACCGTCGGATTCTCTTCCTCGATTATGACGGGACCCTCTCCTGGTTTAAAAAGGATCCTGAAGATGCAAAGCCCGATGAACAGCTCTACAGCATCCTTCGGGAACTTACCCTGGATGAGAAGAATACTGTGGTGATCATCAGCGGAAGGGACAAGGAGACCCTGGGAAGGTGGTTCAACCGGGAGTGGAAAATCCATTTCATCGCTGAACACGGGGTGTGGCTTCGAGAGCCGGGAGGTAAATGGCACATGATGGAACAGATCGGAAATGAGTGGAAGGATTCCATACAGCCACTGCTTGAATACTATGTGGATCAAACCCCTCGTACCTTCATTGAAGAGAAGAATTTTTCCCTGGTGTGGCATTACAGGAATGCGGATCCAGACCTTGGCATGCAGCGGGCCTGGGAGCTGAAGGATGAGCTTCGAACCCTTACTTCAAACCTGAACCTGGAGATCATGGACGGTGACAAAGTCCTTGAGATCAAGCACTCGGGCATCAATAAGGGAAGGGCCGCATTGCAGAAAATGGGAGATGAGAAGTATGGATTTATTTTTGCGGTGGGTGACGACTGGACCGATGAATATACCTTTGACGCCATGCCTGAAGGAGCGTTCACTGTAAAAGTGGGTACCAAGGCCACCAAGGCCGCATTTTATATTGAGAGTGTGGAGTTGGTGAGGGAGCTGTTGTGCCGGTTCAGAAAGGAGAAGTGCTGATGCCGGGGCCATTGCAAATCAGGTGCTTCATGCATGTCCCCTTCGAAGGCCCCGGGATCATCCTCCATTGGATTCGGGAAAACAGGCATCTCATTGAATTCACCCGGTTCTATGATGGTGATGCGCTGCCGTCAGTCACGGATGTGGACCTGCTCCTGGTCATGGGGGGATCCATGAATCTGTATGATTATCACGTTTACCCATGGTTGAGTGAGGAAGTTGATTGGGTCGCCGGGTTCATCCGGTCAGGGAAGCCGGTCCTTGGTATTTGCCTTGGGGCACAAATTATTGCAGCGGCCCTGGGTGCTGAGGTCTATCCGGGAAAACGAAAAGAGATCGGGTGGCATAACGTACAGTTTCTGCCTTCACTGGGAGAGTTCCGCATATGGGAAAGTCTCCCGGCCGCACGCAAAGTGCTGCACTGGCACGGGGACACCTTCTCCATTCCCGGGGGTGCGGTCCGCATTGCTGAATCAAATGCTTTTCCCAACCAGGGTTTCATCTTCAACGAAAGGGTGATCGCACTTCAGTTTCACCTGGAGACCACCCTGGTGTCCCTGCGGGAACTGGTTGACAACTGCCGCGCGGACCTTCAACCCGGGGACTCCGTCCAGACCGAAGCAGAGATTCTTAGTGAAGGGAAGAGTTATCTGGCCAACCACAATTTGATGTTCCGTCTTCTTGATTATCTTAGTGGCTTAATTTCGTGACAACCGTTTTTTAATTGCATTATCCAGCATGAGATCATTCCCTCTGATTCTCGGTGCATGCCTGTTGGTATGCATTCAATCCCTCATGGGACAGGCCGGCCCGGTGAACCGGGACTCCTACCGGCTCCAGGCGAAACTTACAGATCAACCCATCGTGGTGGACGGGATCCTCGACGAGGCCATCTGGTCCGTGGCCGAAAAAACCACGCCCTTTTTCCGGATCCAACCCATCGATACCGGTTATGCAAAAGCGCAGACCGAAGTGATGGTAGCCTATGATGATGCCTATATATACATGGGTATTATCAACTATGATCCCTCCCCTGGAAAGCGGCCCGCCGAATCGTACCGGAGGGACTGGAGTTTCAATAAGAACGATAACTTTTTTGCAGCCATTGATACTTACAACGACCAGACCAATGGTTTTGCTTTCGGTGTGAACGCCGTGGGAGGTCAATGGGATGGGATGCAGTCAAACGGGGGAAAGGTGGCCAATGAATGGGATGGAAAATGGTATTCGGCGGTCCAGAATTATGAGGATTACTGGGTGGCCGAATTTAAAATCCCATTCCGGACCATTCGGTACAATGATGGAGATACCCAATGGGGCATCAACTTCAGCCGGCTGGACCTGAAGACCAATGAAAAATCATCCTGGGCCCCGGTTCCCAGGCAATTTGCCTCTGCCACCCTGGCCTTCACCGGCACTTTGAGCTTTGAGAGCCCTCTTCCCAAATCGGGGGTCAGGGTTTCTCTGATCCCCTATTTGCTGGGCCAGGCCACACACGAAAAAGAGGCCGGTGACCCCATCGATTACAAAGCCAATGCGGGATTGGATGCCAAAGTGATCCTCTCCACCTCCATGAACCTGGATGTGACCATCAACCCTGACTACTCCCAGGTGGAAGTGGACCGGCAGGTAACAAACCTTGACCGGTTCGAACTCTATTTTCCGGAAAAGCGGAAGTTCTTCCTCGAGAACAGCGACCTTTTCGCCAACCTGGGAACCGAAACGGTGAGACCCTTCTTCTCCCGCAGGATCGGACTGAACTCCCCCGTCATTGCAGGGGCCAGGCTCAGCGGTAACGCCGGGGAAAACTGGAGGGTCGGTCTGATGAATATGCAGACCGGGATCAAGGACCTGAATTCGGCCGATAACTTCAGTGTGGCCGTATTGCAGCGCAAGGTACTCAGCCGCTCCAATGTGGGGATCTTTCTGACCAACAAGCAGGTGGTTGCCACACCCGATGATACGGCATTCAACGCTTATCAGTTTAACCGGGTCGCAGGAGCAGAGTTCAACTTTGCCAGTGCCGATAACAACTGGACCGGGAAGGTCTTTTACCACCAGTCCTTCAGCCCGGGCCCCGAGGGCAACCGATTTGCCACTGCAGGGATGATCAAATATGCGACCCAGCAGTTTACGGCCGGGTTGAATCAATCCTATGTGGGAGGCAATTACCTGGCCGAGATGGGATTTGTGAGGCGAAAAGGATACCACCAGACCAATCCCACCTTAGGCTATCAATTCTTCCCCAATTCGAAAAGGGTAACCAGTCACGGCCCCTCCATGAAAGCTGACTTCTATTTTGAACCCGATCTGACCCTCACCGACCGGGAGGTGGATCTGAGTTATTCGCTGACCTGGGTGGATCGAAGCATGATCTCGGCCGGGCTTGAATCAGGTTACCTGATGCTTCTGGAACCCTTCGATCCAACCAATACCGGTGGAGTAATGATTCCCGCCGGCACAGAGTTCAACTGGACGGAGGTCGTTCTTTCTTATCTCTCTACCCAGAGACGACTCTTCACATTTACAGCGGAGGGACGCTATGGCGGATTTTATGGAGGTACAAGGGCCAGCTTCCTAACCGAGATGAACTACCGGGTTCAGCCTTACGGAAGCCTTTCTTTGGTCGCCTCATACAACCGGGTTTTGCTGCCAGAGCCTTATACCAGCATGGACCTGGTGCTGGTGGGACCCAAGCTCGACATCACCTTTACAGAGACTCTCTTCTTCACCACTTTTGTGCAGTACAACAACCAGATCGACAACGTAAATGTAAACATGAGGTTCCAGTGGCGCTTTGCCCCGGTTTCGGATCTCTATATTGTCTATACCGAGAACTCCTACCCCACCGGTCTGCGCACCAAGAACCGTGGGATCGTGCTGAAGCTCTCCTACTGGATCAATTAAAAGTTGCCGCTGTCCACATCCCTGATGAATCTCACCAGGCCATCGAAATAGCTCTTCTGATCGTCAAACTGTGAGAGGTGGCTTCCATTGGGGCAAAACAGGAAACGTCCCCTCCCCACCTGTTCCGACATCCACTTCATATGGTCCGGATCCATGGTGTCATATTTGCTTCCGATCACCAGGGTGGGGACGGTGATCATGGGAAGATCCCCTGACCGGTCCCAGTACTTTAACGTGGCATCTCCAGTGATGCCAAACTCACTGTATCCCTGCATATACACATACACCTCGGAATTCATGTGCTTGAATGCCCGGTTCACCTGTTCGGGCCATTGCTCCACAGGCATCCTGAGCAGGTGTGCAGGATAGTGGGAACTCATCAGCAACTCCATGTACCTTGGATTCCCAAAATCATTGTTTGCTTCAATTTCCAGTACCTCTGCGTAAAGGGCCGGATCCATCTGGGGCCCCAGCACTTCCTGTGCATAGCGGTTGTAGTCGGGACAACTTGACATCATATTGGAGATTACCAGGCCCTTGAGATTTTCCTGGTATTTGAGGGCGTACTCCATGGCAAGGATCCCTCCCCATGACTGGCCCAGCAGAAAGAAATTGCTGCTGTCCAGGTGCAGGGCAAGGCGCACTTGCTCCACCTCTTCCACAAAACGCCCGGTGGTCCACAAGCTTGTATCTGAGGGCTGGTCACTGTAATAGGACCCCAGCTGGTCGTAATAGATATATTCGATCCCTTCGGAAGGAAAATATCCGTCAAAACATTCGAACACTTCATGGGTGCCTCCGGGCCCCCCGTGAAGCAAAAGAACCTTCATGCGGGGATTGGTCCCTACCCTTTTGGTCCATACCCGGTACTCTCCCAGTGGAGTGGAAACAGGAATCATCCTGATCCCCCCGGTAAACTGGTCATCCCGGCTGGAAAAATCCAGGTACCCCCCCGGTGCATCCGATTTGCCATGGGGGTCGGATGGGGGGTTCGAACATCCAAAAAGGATTGAAAATAAAAGTGCATGGAAAATCATTGCTTTTTTCATCTCACTCAGGATTTTGAAGTGTGGTTCTGCGATCTGCAATGATCTAAAACTATCGCTTTTCCTTCAAATTTAAAATACCGGGGTAGTGTTTATGATCTCAAAAATTCTGCAACACCAAGCGCGGCAATGGTCCCGTCGGCCACTGCAGTGGTCACCTGCCGGTACTTCTTGGGAATGCAATCGCCCGCTGCAAAGACACCGGGAATGCTTGTTCTCAGTGACTCATCCACCACAATCTCCTGTTTTTCGTTCAGGGGAACGATTCCACTCAACATGCGGGTATTGGGCACATAGCCAATAAATACAAATACCCCATCCACCTTCAATTCCGACCGGTGCCCGGAAGGGAGGTGCTCCACGGTAACCTCCCTGACCACCCCATTTCCAGAGATCTCCCGAAGCTCAGATTCCATAATGAACCTGATTTTCGGGTTTTTACCCGCCTCATCGATGGCGTGCCGGAACCCCTGGAAATGATCAAATTGGTGGACGATGGTGACCTCTTCTGCATAATTGGTCAGGGCAACGGCCTCTTCAAGGGCCGAGTTCCCTCCCCCCACCACCGCGACGCGCTTCCCGGTAAAAAAGTCCCCGTCACAGGTGGCACAATAGGAGATGCCGCTTCCCCTGAAGCTATCCTCACCGGGGATCCCCAGTGGACGGGGTTTGCCTCCAGGGGCCAGGATGACAGCCCTGGAGCGGAACACCCGACCGTCCTCCAATACAATCCGCTTGATCTCACCTTCAAGATCGTAGGTTGTGATCCTGATGTTGGATTTTATGATACATCCGAAATCCCGGGCCTGCTTTTTCATGGTCGCCGCCAGCTCATATCCGCGGGTGGTCTCCACTCCCGGGTAATTGGCGATCTCATTGGTGAGGACCATCTGTCCCCCAACTGCGCCCTCATTAAGGATCAGTGTAGAAAGCCGGGCCCTTGAACTGTAGATCCCTGCTGAGAGACCTGCAGCCCCGGCTCCGGCTATAATTACATCAAATACTTCCTCCATCCGACAAGGCTATGCTTTTTCCACTCCCGATCCGACCAGGTAATTATCCAGGACACTGGTAACCTGCGCCATGCTCTGGATGCTGGTGGTGGCATGTGCCACTTTGCCATTTTTATAGTACATGGTAAAGGGAAGGCCCATGAAACCCCTGCACTCAGGTGCATTGCGAATGATCCCTGCTTCAGGCGAATCGAATGCCATCACTGCAAATTTAATATCGGGTTTCTCCTCCTCAAGCTCTTCCATGATCTCATACACGGGCATGCACATGGGGCCCATGCGTCCGCAGCAGACCATGACATTCTCATGTTCGGCAATGATCTGTTCGAGTTCACTGGCACTTTCAATTTCTTGCAGGTTGGTACGTAACATTTTCATGATGATAAAATCTTTTATGGGTTTATTATAATTTTTTCATGTCGGGGCAAAGGTCCCGGTTTTACAAAAAATACCCATGGAAGCCGGATTGCAATGGGACAGGAAATTTGTTGCCATTTTTCAATTTTTTTACAGCGGCCGGCTGAGAAGAAGATGCCAATCCACTATCTTTGAGCCATCATGAATCCGAATCACGCCTCGCGAATGCCAAACCAGAAGCAGCCTCAGAAAGACCCCGGGAGAAAAGCAGAACCAGATTGCTTTCACCTCATATCCCCCGAAGCACTTGAATCGATTCATGAAAAAAGGACCCAGTTATCCTACGAGAAAGATGAGCATATTTTCAAACAGGGAGCTTTAGCACCGCACGTGCTTTTCATCCAGTCGGGACTTGTGAAGGTCTACCTTCACACAGGTCCCGGTAAACACCTGAATCTCTGGATTGCCAGGAGCGGTGATTTTCTCGCATTCTCCACCATCTTCGGTGCAGAATTATACCCCTATTCTGCTTCAGCTCTTAAAGACTCAGATTTGTTGATGATCGATAAGAACAGCCTGAAGGGACTGCTTCGGACCAATCCGGAATTTGCCCTCCGGATCACTTCCAGGAACCAGGGAACCGAGAATCACCTGCTGGAAATTCTGACCAATCTCTCATACAAACAGATGCGTGGTAAGCTGGCATCTTCTCTTCTCTATCTTTCCTCCGAGGAGTTTCTGAAGGAAGAGATCTTCAATTACCTCAGCCGCCAGGATATTGCCGATTTTGCTTCCATCTCCACCGAGAGTGTGGTCAGGTTCCTGAAAGAGTTCGAAAAAGAGGGGATCCTGGCCCTTGACGGGAAACAAATTGTCATTACTGATCCGCAGAAGCTGTCTGTCATCAGCAAAACCGGCTGATCACCGAACATGCGGTAAACTTTCCAGCCATGAAACAGAAATTATACCCCGATTCGGGGATCGAGCTAAATCCATTCATTTCCAAACATTATGACGGGATCCTTGCCGTGGCCTCCATGGGCCGTTTCCCCAGGGCCCTCAAAAGTGCCATCGGACATATGGAAATTCAACCGGGGGACAGCATACTTGACCTGGGATGTGGAACAGGCTATAACTCCCAGCAGATGGCAGAATCACTGGACTCCACAGGAAGGGTTCTCGGGCTTGATATTTCAGAAGAGATGGCCGGACAGTTCGAGAAAAGGTTTGCCGGTGATCACAGGCTCACTTTTAAGAATCAGCGGATCGATCTTCCATTCTCGCTGGACAGGAAATTTACCAAAGTATTCATCAGTTTTGTGATCCATGGATTTCCCCATGAAGTCAGACAGGTGATAATTCAAAATGCGAGGAGCCACCTGTTACCGGGTGGCTCCTTCTTCATTCTTGACTTCGCCGAATTTGACATGGACCTGATGCCCCCATTGCACCGTTCCATTTTCAAAGCCGTTGAATGCAAATATGCCTTTGATTATATCAAGCGAGACTGGAAATCAATTTTAAGGGGATATGGCTTCAACCAGTTTCATGAATACCACTTCCTTCGAAGTTACGTAAGGTTGCTTGAAGCCACCCAAATCCCTGATTGATCAATCATCCAGCTCCCCGATAAAAGGGATGCTCTCATAAATACTCAACCGGATGGCACTTGAGAAATAGTTCTCGATCTGGAAGAACTGGGCAGCGGCTTTGGAACCGGAGGCCTTCTTAATTTTTTTGTAATAGGTCACCATCAGCTTATCCGTGCTGGTCTTCTGCTTGACCATTTCGGCCACCAGCTCATCCATTTTTTCATCGCTGAGCTGGTTGTAGCTTTCCACATACTTTACCAGCAGGTCGATCCTGCTTTGTCCCAGCGTTTTTCTTTCTGATTCATACTGGTCATAGATGGTCCAGAATGTTTCACCAGCAGTGCCCTCCAGGTTTACAAAGCCGGCGACAATGGCCTTCTTCTCCATCCCGAAGAGGGACTGGAATAATTCAACTTCTTCTTTATTGGTCTGGGCAAAAGTCACAGCTGATCCCAGGGAAATCAAAAATGCGGCAAAAAATACTTTTTTCATTTTCTTTAGAATTTTAGCAATGGTTGAAATGATTTTTTCTTACGGTTTATGATCTTCAAAACCTAACAATTGGCCGCTGGGTTGGTTCATCAATGGTTCATAAAAGTTTAATTCCTCCACCAGAAAAATAAAAAATGAATGGGTCCCCGAACCGGGAAAAATGTGACCTTTTCACTTTTTTTCGTCTAAACTTAAAAAAAAGCTACTCTTTACGAGAATTGAATTAAAAAATAGCATACAATTGCAAAATAGAGTCCGTAAATTGGCTTTAGAAATAATGCTTTAATAATCATCTACTTAACAAAAGAGGAATTACCCACAAAAACGATAGTTTCATAGAGAAATGAGATCTCCTCGATCGTTGTCATTGACCTCATCGGTGCATGAGGAAAATGAAACAGAGCCCCCGGTTGTGGTTTCCACATCCGGAACCGAATCCCAAGAAAATTCCCCTGAACCTGGCCCAAATCTGAGTCCACCCATTGGAGAGGTGTCTAAACGCTTCAAGGAGAGGTATTTTTCGGATACTTCCAATGATCAGTGGAACAATTGGCAATGGCAATCCGCACACAGCATTACCACCTGGCAGGAGCTCGGGTATTATTTCACCCTCTCCGAACAGGAAATGATGTCCGCGCACATGGAAAAGAGGCTTCCCATGAGGATCACGCCCTATTACGCGAGCCTCATAGATCCTGTAAATACTTTGCAACCCATAAGGAGAACCATGATTCCCGTGCAGGATGAGTTGCTCCTTAGTCCGGAAGAGAAAGCCGATCCGTTGGGTGAAGAGAACCAGAGCCCTGTGCCCCAGCTGGTGCACAGGTATCCCGACAGGGCCCTTTTCCTGACCACAGGGGTCTGTGCGGCTTACTGCCGATATTGCACCCGTTCTCATATGGTGTCCAAGAAGGACAAGGTGCATTCGAGTCTTGTGGTCTGGGATGCGGCACTCAAATATATCAGCGAGCATCCGGAGATACGCGACGTGTTGTTATCCGGAGGGGATCCCCTGACCATGTCTGACAGCAGGCTCGAATACCTTCTCTCCCGGTTAAGACAGATTCCCCACGTGGAGATCATCAGGATCGGCACCAAGGTGCCAGTGGTACTCCCCCAAAGGATTACCGAAGGATTGGTCGGGGTGCTGAAAAAATACCACCCGCTCCTGATGAGCATCCATTTTACACATCCTGATGAGATCACCCCCGAGGTCGCATTTGCCTGTACCCGGTTGGCTGATGCAGGAATACCTCTTGGAAGTCAGACCGTATTGCTGAAGGGTGTCAATGATGAGGTGGAAGTATACAGGAAGCTTGCACAGCAACTTCTGAAGATCAGGGTTAAACCCTATTACCTTTACCAGTGTGATCCCATTCCTGGCTCGGCCCATTTCAGGACGCCCGTATCAAAAGGCCTGGAGATCATCCAGGGGCTCCGCGGTTTCACCTCCGGCTATGCCATTCCCCATTTTGTAATTGATGCTCCCGGTGGTGGCGGTAAAATCCCCCTGCTGCCAGACTACGTCGCAGAAAGGAACAGTGAGGGATACCTGCTCCGGAACTATGAAGGGAAATATTTTCTCTACAGGGAACCTATAGACCAGTTCTAATCACATAAGCAAATGCTTATTATCAGGCGTATCCAGGATGACACCATGCCCTCGGACATGGGCGCGATCGAGCAGGTCCAGAAGATCCTCGGGAGCCGGTTCCCCGATATCAGGGATAAATACATCACGACCATTCCGGAACAACTTACGGATCCCCTTAAATACAGGTTCCGCACCTCTTTGCTGGTGGCAGAAAACAGGAATGGTGTGGTACAGGGATTTTCCCTGATGCTCTATGCCCCTGATCTGCATTTCTGTTTTCTTGATTTTATTGCTTCCAGTAAGGATGTGATCTCCGGGGGGATCGGGAGCTCCCTCTATGAGAGGACCCGGCAGGAGGCTCTCAGGCTCGGGGCAGTGGGGATTTTCTTTGAATGCCTCCCGGACGATCCCGGGGTATGCACCAATGCAGCACTGATCGATCAGAACAGGGCCAGACTCAAATTTTATGAGAATTTCGGGGCCTTTCCCCTGGTAAACACCAAATATGAGACCCCTATTACAGAAGAGGACAACAGTTGTCCCCCATACCTGGTCTGTGATTTCCTTGGACAACCGCCCATTTCCAAAAAAGCCGCCCGGAAAATTGTCCGTGCCATCCTGGAAAGAAAATATGAGGATATCCTCACCGAGGAGTATACCAGCCAGGTGGTGAACTCAATCAAGGACGACCCGGTTCAGCTAAGGGAGCCCCTTTATATAAAACCCAGAAGGAGCGGGCAACAATCCCCGGATGAAAAATTACAGGATGATACTATTTTTCTGGTCATCAACGACAGGCACTCCATCCACCATATCCATGACCGCGGTTACGTGGAATCGCCGGTCAGAATATCTTCAATACTAAATGAACTGAACCCCACAGGCCTTTTTAAGGAGATTCATGTGCATACATTTTCGGAAAAATACATCCGTGAGGTCCATGATCCGAAATATATCGAATATTTTAAAAGGGCATGTAATTCGCTGCCTCAGGGAAAGTCCATCTACCCCTATGTCTTCCCGGTGAGGAATTCACACAAGGCTCCCACTGATGATTCGGTCCTGGCAGGATATTACTGTATCGACACGTTTACCCCATTAAATAAGAATGCCTTCCTGGCTTCAAAAAGAGCTGTTGATTGTGCGTTGACCGGTGCGGTACAGCTGCTGAACGGAAGCCGGGCCGGTTATGCCCTGGTCCGTCCGCCGGGCCACCACGCAGAGCGCAAGGTGTTTGGGGGGTTCTGCTATTTCAACTCAGCAGCTATTGCCGCCAATTTTCTTTCCAAATATGGTAAGGTGGCCATCCTAGATATTGATTATCATCATGGGAATGGCCAGCAGAATATCTTCTACAAAAGAAAAGACGTACTCACCATCTCCATTCATGGCCATCCATCATTTGCCTATCCTTATTTCGCAGGATTTTCCGACGAGAAGGGAGAAGGAGAGGGACTGGGGTTCAATATTAATTATCCCCTGAAAGAGAGCATCAATGGAGAGGAGTACCGGGTAGTCCTGGCAAAGGCCATTGAACGGATCAGGCGATTCAAGCCCGATTTCCTGGTGGTCGCCCTGGGCCTTGACACCTCCAAGGGAGATCCCACGGGCACATGGAACCTCTCTGCCGCTGATTTTATACTGAACGGGCAGATGATCGGGGCATTGGGGATGCCCATCCTCTTTGTACAGGAGGGCGGGTATAAGAACAGGATACTGGGAATAAATGCAAGGAAATTCTTCCAGGGATTCCATGAAATTTTTTATAGAAACAAGAATGAAAAAAAATAGAGATAGCAGCACATTGACCGTGGGATTGACCTTTGACCTGCGGGACGAATACCTGAAGATGGGATTCAGTGACGAGGAGACCGCAGAATTCGATCGTGAGGGGACCATCGCGGCCATCGAGGAGACACTGGCCGGACTGGGATACAGGACCGACCGCATCGGACATATCTGGAACCTGGTGAGCAGGCTCGGTCAGGGGGACCGGTGGGACATTGTATTCAACATTGCCGAAGGCCTGTACGGGGCAGGAAGGGAAGCCCAGGTGCCGGCACTGCTGGACGCCTACCAGATTCCCTATGTTTTTTCAGGCCCCCTGGTGCTGGCACTGACCCTGGATAAAGCCATGACCAAGGTGATCGTCAAGGATGCAGGGGTTGCCACTCCCGAACACTGTGTGGTCCGCAATACAGATGATATTTCAAAAATCAACCTCCCATACCCCCTCTTTGCCAAACCGGTAGCCGAAGGCACCGGGAAGGGGATCAATGCCCAGTCTGTAATCAGGGATCCTAAACAGCTCACCCGCATCTGTTCAATGCTCCTGGAGAAATACAGGCAGCCGGTCCTGGTGGAAACCTACCTCAGTGGGAGGGAGTTTACCGCAGGTATTGTGGGGACCGGTGAATTGGCAAGGTGCGTGGGTGTCATTGAAATCATCCTCAAGGACAATGCAGAAGAGGGGGTCTACTCCTACGTGAACAAAGAGGAGTGCGAAGAACGGATTTTTTACAGCCAAACTGACAAAGCGGCTTCAGATGCCTGCACCTCCCTGGCACTGAAAGCATGGAGGACTCTTCGCTGCGAAGACGGAGGCCGGGTTGATATCAGGTTCGATGGGCAGGGGAAGGCTCATTTCCTGGAAGTGAATCCCCTGGCCGGCATGCATCCTGAGCACTCGGACCTGCCCATTCTCTCCACCCTGCACGGGATCACATACAATGAACTTATGAAGATGATCATGGATTCTGCCATCTTGAAAATAAAGAAACCTGTGCATGAAGAGAGTGCTCCTGGTTATTAATGCAATGTCAGAGGATCCCTCCGGGGATGAGTTGGATGTGCTGGTCCAGGCAGGGGCGGTTGAAAATGCCCTTACAAAGCTCGGGCACAGCCACCTGAGAAGCTACTGCAGTCTCAACCTGGAAAAGGTGAAGGAGGTGATCCGGGCCGAATCTCCTGACCTGGTTTTTAACCTGGTGGAGACTGTTGATGGAAAAGGCTCATTGATCCATCTCCTGCCCTCCCTCCTGGAGGCGCTTGGGCTCCCTTTTACAGGTTCAGGTTCCTATCCGTTGATCCTCACCACGGACAAGGTAAGAACCAAAAGAATCCTTTCTGAGCACCTTGTTCCCACACCGGAATGGATCCTTCCGGGGAGCGATCCGGGACCCGATCCCGAGAAAAGGTATATCCTGAAACCCACCTGGGAGGATGGATCGGCAGGGATCAACGATGACTCAATTGTACAGGGGAGCACCTTTGATTTCAAAGGTTTTTGCAGGGATAAAAAGTTTAATGAGTATTTCCTCGAGGAGTATATCGATGGAAGGGAGTTTAACATCACCATGCTTGCCGGGCCAAAGGGCCCTGAGGTGATGCCCGTAGCGGAGATGCAATTTGTGGATTACCCGGAACAGAAACCCAGGATACTCAATTATGCGTCCAAATGGGACAGCGATTCCTTCGAATATGAAAAGACGGTCAGGACATTCCAACTGAAGAAAGAGGACAGCGAACTGGTGGTTCAAATGAAGGGGATCAGCCTCAAGTGCTGGGAACTCTTCCAACTCAGGGGATATGCCAGGGTGGATTTCCGTGTGGATCCCTTAAACAGGCCCTTTGTCCTTGAGATCAATGCCAATCCATGCATCTCCCCCGATGCCGGGTTTGTGGCTGCCTGTGCAGAAGGAGGTGTGGATTATAATACGATGATCGAACGCATATTAATGGATACAAATTAGGAGTTATGGAACAGGTCCAGTTGAGAAAAGAGGTCAGGAAGGATGACCTGTCACGGGTTGAAACCATCGTGCGGTCCACGGGTTTTTTCAGAGAGGATGAAGTGGTAGTTGCGGTTGAACTGGTGGAAGAGCGGCTCCGGAAAGGCGCTGAAAGCGGTTATGAATTCATCTTCGCCGAGGTAAATGGAGAAACGGTGGCATACAGTTGTTTCGGACTGATCCCCTGCACCCTTCACAGTTTTGATCTCTACTGGATCGCCACGCACAAGGATCATATGAACCGCGGGATCGGCCGGGAACTTCTCAAGGAGAGCGAATCGGCCATCTATCTGATGGGCGGACACGCGATCTATGTGGAAACCTCCTCCAGGGAACTCTACGAGCCCACAAGGGCCTTTTATGAAAACAACGAATACTTCATCAAGTCCCACTACGAGAATTTCTACGATGAGGACGACGACAAGATCGTTTATGTAAAATACCTGATCCCGTAAGCCGGGGGGATCAGGGGATCCCTCTTAATGAGGGCCCGTGCCCCGGAATCGCCCCGTCCCTATTCCGGCATGGCGAAGATCGCCGGATCCACATCCTTATTCATTTCCACTTTCTGCACCACAGTATTCAGTGTGAACTGGTCATTCACATTGATATCCACGCTGAAAGGCATCATATGGCCCGCCTCCGTTTTCCTGTAATCCGAATAGTTGACCTCCAGTTCCATCACCTGGCCCTGTGCATCAATTTCCATGGTGCTCCTGATCATATAATAGGTATCAGGATCAAAGAGATAAGTTGAAGCCGTTCCATCCGGAAGTGTCATCTTGATCACGTATGCACTTTTACCCCCTACACTTTCTCTTCCGGTCATCTCAAATTGATACCCTTCGGAGGCACCCTTCACAAACGGACCACCAATGAAAATTTGAAATTTGCCCGATTCATACTGGGATTCCGGCATGGGTTCCGGCGAACTGATTCCGGCCATTGGATTGATGCTCCATCCCCCCTTGTCGGTATAACATGTAGAGGATACGGATCCCATAATATCCGTCTCCTGAAGCATCCCCTTCCCGTTCAGGATCGTGGTCCTTGTCATGCCCTCCATTCCCTGGACATCCATGGTGCTTTCCATATAAAGGGATGTGATTTTGCTAAGCAATTTCTGGCCGCCAATGGCCTTCACATAATTTCCGATCACATCATCCGCACTCTGGGCAAAGGTGCTGGCCATAAAAAAAAGAGATACAAGCGAAAGTGTCAGAATTCTTTTTGTTTTCATGGGAATTTATTTAATACCGTTTTACCTAATTATGTAGCTGTTCCCGGACTCGGGAAAAAATAAAATTAATAGTTTATTTCATATCAATGACATTATTGCATAATCCGTTCATCATTCGAACTCCCGGTACTTTCCAAATCCGGCAAGCCTGTCCTCTCCAAGCTGATCCGGAACAGGAAAGCTCTCCTCGCCGAGGCTTTCACAGATCTGGATCCAGAGTCCGGTCCGGGTATAGGTCTGGTGAACCTTCTGAAAGGGGACCGATAACAGAAGCTCCCTGGCAGCGGAAGCATCCCCGGTGTCGATCAGCCATTGAACACGGCGTTCAATGATCCATTCATCCTTCAGGGCATCCACCCGGTCAAGCCAGTAGGCCCTTTCCGTAAGGCTTTCACTTCCCAGAGTCCTCAGTGCCATATCCCGCTCCACCACCACCTGCGGATGGATCTGAAGCCAGGGCTCCCGGATAGAACGGTAGGCATTGAGTGCCCCTGTAAAATCCCCGTTCTGCCGGAGCAGCCTCCCCAACAAACCTTTCGCAATGCCATGTTCGCATCCTGAGAGGATCAGGATGGCTGCGCCTGCATCTCCCCTCCCAGCCATCCAGGCTCCATAATGAAGCCGCCAGGTGTCCGACTGATCCGGATCCGCATTGCTGATGGCCCATTCAAAGGGCTGGCCCAGCTCCTCTATGCCCGATGGGGCCCATCTCATGATTGCGGGATCAGGCGGATCCGGTACCTTTTCATGGCTCCTGAATGCATCTTGCAGTTTCCTCCAGGGCAATATTTCATCCTCCCGAGCCCAATCAAACAGGGGAATTGAATCAACAGGCCTTAATTCAACATCAGGAATTCTCAATGAAACGATATCCAGAGGAACCACCGAAGGGATCCAGAACTCCGAATGCCACCGGGTCTCCTCCTGCTTCAGTTCCAGCTTCACTGACTGATCCCCGATAGGCCCCCCCTGGATTTCAATATAGGGTGCCTGCCTGGCACTGCTCAGGGTGGCCCAGGCACTGTCACGGCCACGCCCGTAGCTCCATAACTTCATTCCCGGTGAAATGGCCTCTTCACCGATATGATATAGACCCGAACCCAGCGAAGGGGTAAATGCCCCGAAAGCATTCACGTTCCGGGTGATCCAGAAATACCCTGTCATTTCATTTATATCTCCTTCTCTTTCAGGCCCCCGGGTTTTCCAGTCGATGGTATCCAGCACCGAGGAGTGGGATAGCACCCTTCCCGAAGGGAAATGAAACTCCGTGTCCGCAGCGGAAGGAAGGGCGGCATTGGACCACGACATCCAGGGATAGGCCAGGGTTCCGGGATTGTGCAGCACTACCCGCTGGGTCAGGAAGGTGTCGTTTGTTCCCAGGGAATACTCCACCGACCACTGCATCCCGAATCGAAGCTCACGTTCTCCACAGGTGACATAGATCCGTTCTGTGGTGCGGTCCACCTTGTAAAGGACTTTTTCATTCTGGGAAGGTGAATGGGAAATGGGGAAACTGACCTCAATTCCTCCGGCCACAAAATAAAACCTGGGAAGGATCCGGGTGGGACGGATAACTTCGGGAACATAGAGCACCTCCTTCTGTGATGGTTTTATGACCATGGAGGTAATTTTCCCTCCCAGGTCGGGACAAATGGTCACTGCAAGGTGTTCGTTTTCCAGGACCACGTGACGGTAATTTACCGGGACAGGCCGGTTTGAAGTCTCTGAAAAGCTGACATAGGGATAGACGCCGTTTGGATCAAAAGCGGTGGGTAAGGGCCCCGCAGGCACCAGAAGATGGGTGAGCAGGGTCTTCTCAATGACCCTGCAGGCCACTCCACTGCCTGATCCCTGGGCGATGCAGACATGCCAGCCCAGCATCCAGATGATTGAGAACAACAGATATAATCTTCCCCGGTTCATTGAATCATTGGCTGAGGGCCTGTCCGATTTTTTCCATCCACATATTTCCGGCCCGGATGGCCTCTGCCATTTTTTTTGGATCGAATTCATTATCATCAAAATCTGAGGCTCCCGCAAAACTGGTGATCAGGGCTTCGAACTCCTCCATGAGCTGTTTCACATCTACATCCTGCGAATCACGGACCAGTCTCCTGAGGATGGTAATTTTTTCATAATCTGCGATCCCCTCCCTGAGCTTTTCATACCTGATGCTGGAATTGGCGCCGGGATAGACCAGAAAGCAGTCCCCTGCAGGCCAGAGGGTATGCCTGGCATCCCTCACCGGATCTGCCGGCCAGGCATCATAGGCCCATCGTAAAAATCCATGGTATCCCTGTGCGGCGGTAAACCAGCCAAGGGACCGGCCTTCCACCGGCGGTGAGAAGACAAAATTGTTGGGCCGGGGCGGTGTGCAGCACACATAGAAAGTGGTGGTCTGGCCCCTGTCAACCCTTTCCCGGAGTTGCTCCTGTCCAGGCGTCTGCCCGATAATGACGGAGTAATCATCAAGGATGGGAGATAGTTCGGGATGCCAGTCTCCGGCATAGGTGATCTTCCAGTCAGGGGAATGCGCCTTGATCACGCGGGACGCGGCCAGGGTTATTTCCAGAGGGTTTTCATTGATCCCCAGGTAGGTCCGGCCGAACCACCCCTTCTCGGTAAGGTGCCTCTTCAGCACATCCAGAAAGATCATCCATACATCCCGGAACTCTTTTGAATCAGGGGACCACTCCTTAAATACGTAATTTCCTGAAGCCTCATCCAGGAACCGGAAACGGTACCCCCAGGGAACCGGGGTGTAAATTGTAATGGCCTTGTCAATCCCAGCCTCCATGGACAGCTCCACGTACTGGTCGAAAATGGAAAAATCGAACTTCCAGGAACCCGTTGCTGTCCATATCCATTCAACCATTGTTCCTTCGATCCTGTAGGAATTGTCCGACCATGGCGAATGCACTGCGTAGGTGGTGATGTATTTGCCCCCGGCTTCGGCGTATAATTTCAGGTGTTTTTTCAGCAGCAGTTTGTGTTCCTCCGACCATGGTTCCACCTGGAAATAATCGGCGATCACCCAGGGATTCTGCCAGAGATCAAGCCGGAATTTCCATTCTGAAGAAGCTGGAAGCAAGAGCTCCTGGACCTTGAGATCCAGTTTCAGGACTATGCTGCCGTGAGTGGATTCAACTTCAATGGTGCCCCGGTAAACCCCCGGGGCGGTGCCCGGATCGATGTCAATGGAGAGCCATACCGGCCTGGTTGTTCTTCCGGGCAGGTCGAAGCGGTCGAAGGATTCAAGCCGGTCAGGCATCAGGTAAGCCGCATCGCTGGAAACGTCACATCCGAAATTGCCGGCCCCATAAGGGAAATTGGAGACCACATAGCGGATTATTCTCAGGGTGACCATTTCACTCCTGATCACATCGCCCCCGGCGCTGACCAGGTCGGTTACGGTAAAACGGAGCTGTTCCAGGGAATCAGCCGACCACACCAGCAGCTGTGCATTCATCCGTTCACCCCTCCAGCCGCTGGCACTCCATTCCCGGGTAATGCTCCCGGGATCGGGTACCTCGCTGCGCAAATACAACTCATCCGTAGTTCCAAAGGCGGCGTGCAATCCAGTCTCATCATCGCTCCAGGTGGATGGGTCCACAGGTTTATCAAACGTATATTCCGTTTGATAATGCCACTGAGGTGCGGGTACGCTCCGTGTCGGAATCATTCCCTTCTCCGTCTGACCATAGCAGGATATGGCCAGATGGAAAGCACAAGACATAATTAGAACAGATCTTTGCATCATTGAATCAATCATTAGGATGTCTGACTAAATGTAATTGATCCCGGTTTCATTTCAAAGCTGAAACCGGAGAATCCCTCCCACGGGTTGCGGGTGATACCCGTAAAAACTCTCTTTTGGTTTGGATGGATTTTATTAAATTGAGGGCTCCTAGATCATTCAATCCGTGCTAAAATGAAACATGCCGCATTTCGATTTCTGCTGCTGGGATTGCTGTATACCCAATGCCAGCTCCTTGCCGGTCAAACAGATTCAAACCTGCCTGGATTGCTGGTTTCCACAGCATGGTTGGAAGAAAACCTGGAGGATCCCTCGGTGGTGATCCTTCATTACGGGAAACCTGAGGATTTTGAGAAAGGGCACATCCCCGGGGCACAGCTGGTCTCCATGAAGGAACTCATGGTAGACATTCCGGACGGCCCGGGCCATGAACTGCCCGACAGCGCCGCCTTGATCCGGGTATTCAGTTCGTGGGGCATCCATTCTGATTCAAAGAT
>JAHEEC010000078.1:0-9741 GCA_024640885.1 Bacteroidota bacterium
GATCTTCATTGACCACTGTGGAATCGGTGCCATTCACCTCCTCCACGGTGTGCATGACCTGGCCCCACTCTCCAAGGTAAGGCGATCTCCTGGCACCGATCCTGATATCGCCCAGATCTTTGTATGTGATGCTTGTGAGGGAACCCCACTTTTTGCCACCCACGGAAAAATCCAGGTGACCGGTCATCCCCTTCATGGCAGAGGCATACCGGGCATAGGCCCGCACATCAAACGGGGGCAGGGAGTCCGCGGCCAGGACCGGGTCCCTGGTGTAATAATGGATCACTCCCCCCAACGCATCACTCCCGTACATGATGGAGGCAGGTCCGAAAACGATCTCGGCCCTTTCCAGGATGGAGTGGTCGATGGTGATGGAATTCTGAAGATGCCCGCTCCGGTAAATGGCATTGTTCATCCTGACCCCGTCGATCACCAGGAGGATCCGGTTGGCCTCGAATCCCCTGAGAATGGGGCTGCCTCCGCCACCCTGTGTCTTCTGCACCATCACATTTCCGGTGCCCTCCAGGATCTCAGCACCTGTGGCCCCGGTGGTCTCAAAAAGGATATTTTGCCCCATCACATCGACCATATATGGAATAATCAGTTTGCTTTCCCTTGATTTGGAAGCCGAAATGACAAATTCCTCGATCATGATCCGTTTCCTGTGGAGTACCACAAAGGATTGATCCGAAATATCACCGGTTGCATATTCAACGCTGTTATACGAAGGGTGCTGAAAGGTGATTGTGTCATCCACATGGAATATGGAGAGGTTCACCATGCCCGCCGAATCGGTGATTGCAGCGATGCTCCTGGAGTTGTTAAAGATTGCCACATGTTCAATGGGAGCCCGGTCTGACGCATTGATGACCTGAACCTGCTGTCCACTCACACGGACCAACAAAAATAAAGTATTAATTATGAATATGGTACGATAGAGCATGGGCACAAAAAACAAGCAAGAAATATGCAAAAATTGTACCAAGAACAAAGTGCTTTGCCATCGGTCAAGGCGCCGGCGTGGTGTTGTTGGTAATTTTCTGTCAACCTGCTATTGAAATTCATATTTTTGGATCAAACAGGCCCTGCATGATAAAAAGGATTATTTACGGAGGGCTCTTTGCTGTTGTGTGTGCGGGACTGGTCACCTTGATCCTGGTCAAGCGATTTGATAAAATCACACCCATTGAGGTCCTGCAGGCAGTACCCGAAGACGCCATTCTGTTTCTTGAAAAGATCGACTATAAATTCCTGACCGAATCATTCTTTCGGAATAACAGGATTTGGATCGATTATGTGAACACATCTCACAGGACCGATCTGGATTCCATGGTGAACATCCTGTTGTCGGAAATAAGCTCCAGCGAAAGCCTTCATGGCAACCTGTTGAAGGAAGGAGTGAACCTTTCCCTGCACCTGGTGGGAAGAGACCAGCTTCTGCCCCTGTTCTACATCAGCTACTCAGCCTCCTTTAGTGATAAAGATTTTGAGGAGATTATGGTTGCCCTTTTGGATGGGGAAGCAATGGTCAATGAGCGGAAGTATGAGGGAAACATGGTCTATGATGTCTCAGGAAAACCAGGTTCTGTTCCCGGAAAATTCTCTTTTGCCTGCCTGAACGGACTCTGCATGGTCAGTCCCTCGTCAATCCTTGTGGAGGAATCGGTCAGGACCATTCATTCCCAGGAGGACCTGTCAGGTGACGCCGCTCTTCAGATGGTCAGGGAAACTGCCGGAAGGTATGTGCATGCCAATATCTATGTGAACTATGAAAAACTGCAGCACCTCTTCTATCCCTTCATCGGAGAGGCGCATTGGCAGAACCTGGAACTATTCTCAAGGCTGGCATCCTGGGGAGAGCTGGACCTGGATATCAAAGAAAATGCCGTAGTGCTTAATGGAATGACCCATGCGGTGCCTGAAGCCCCGTTGCTGCTTAATGCCTTTGCAGGCCAGTCACCCGTTAAAATGGAGGTGCATGAGATCATGCCGTCGGGAACCACTTATTTTCTGCACCTGGGGATCAGTGATCCGGGAAAATTCAGGGAGCAGATCGATGGTTACCTGGGAGACCTGGGGATGCTGGCCGGGATTGCATCGGAACAGGAGCGGTTGCAAAAGGAGTATGGGATTGATCCGCTGGATGACCTGGTCCAGATCATGGATGACGAATTGGCCTGGTTTGCAATTGAGGGAGAGACCGGGGCAAAGGATGAAGAGGTGCTGGTGGTCGAAACCAGGAGCAGAAGTGAATCCGAAGGGGTGGTGATGCAATGGATCCAGCAATACCTGCAGGTTCATGCTTTTGACATGCAATCGCTGCGGTACGTTTACCAGCTGGATAACCAGACCAGCTTTCAGATCTACAAACTTCCCGATCGCTTCTACCAGGGGATGCCTGTGGGGCGTCTGTTCAACAATTATTTCACTTTATACGAGAACTACCTGATCTTCGGACCCTCGGTGGAGGTGCTTTCGCGGGTGATCTACCAGAATGTGCTCCATAAAACATTTGTCAGCGATCCCGTGTTCAAAGAGATGTCGGAATACCTTTCCAACCGGAGCAACATCTCTGTTTTCCTTCGGCCCCATGCATTTCTGGACCTCAGGCAGGAGCTGCTGAGTGAGAAGACCGCCAGGCTTTTGGAGCCCATGGAGATTTTTCTTCGCAGGATCCCGGGATTGGTCATTCAGTACAGTACGGAGGGAAAGCTCTTTTACCAGAGTGTAAGTGGTAAATACACCTCCCAGATCAAGGAGAAGGCCCTCACAGTATGGGAAAGCCTGCTGGATTCCACCGCGGTGATCAAACCGGTCCTGGTGGTGAACCACAATACGCTGGAAAAGGAGATATTTTTGCAGGATGCGGCCAACTGGATCTACCTGATCAACAGCACCGGGAGGATCATCTGGAAACAGCGCCTGGAAGGACCCATCGTGGGGGGAATCTACCAGGTGGATTTTTACAGGAACGGAAAGTTCCAGTACCTCTTTAACACCAGGGAAAAGATCCACCTGATCGACAGGAACGGGAACCATGTGGAGCGGTACCCCATTTCCCTCAGATCAAATGCAACCAATCCCCTGGCTTTATTTGACTATGATAAGAGCAGGGATTACCGGCTCTTTATTGCCGGGGAAGACCGAAAGATTTATGTATATGATTTGGAGGGAAATCTGGTGACAGGATGGACATTCAATAAGAGTGAATCGAGGGTGACAGGCGAGATCCAGCACTTCAGGATCCACGACAATGATTACATCACATTTTCGGATGACCACCGGCCCTATTTCCTGGATCGAAGGGGCATGGAGCGCATCAGGGTAAAGGAACCTGTGGTGCTTGCTTCCCAGAACCCCCTTAACCTGGATATGAACATCAGGGAGGAGAAACCCAGGTGGATCGCCTCCGATACGGCTGGAAATGTAGTCGCCATCTACATGGATGGTTCGGTTACAACGCTTTGGAGCCAGAAAGTTTCCCCTGAACACTTCTTCCTCATCGAGGACATGGATAAGGACGGGATCCCGGAGTTCATCTTTGCCGATGGCAACGAACTGGAGGTCCTGCACCAGGACGGGAGAAAGCTCTTCAGCTATAAGGTTCGCGAGAAGATCAGCGAAATGCCTGACATATACAAGTTCTCCGCTTCAGAGACCAAGATTGGGATTACCGACCAGCCCAGGAACAGGATCTACCTGATCAACTCTGACGGTTCGCTCTATGATGGATTCCCACTGGAGGGTTCCACACGCTTTAGCATTGGCTATTTTACAGGTTCAGACAGCAGATTCAACCTGATCGTGGGCAGCGAAAATAATTTTTTGTACAACTATTCAATCAAGTAGGCCATGAAAATAAAATCCTTACTTGCTTACATCCTGGTGGCCTGCGGGCTCCTGATAATCTCCTGCCACAGGGAGTATTTTGATCTGGACCGCCTTTCAGATGAAATGGAATTGCAACCCGGCCTTGTGGCACCCCTGGTTTACGGAACCATGAATGTCAGGGATATAATTGACCTGTTTGATTCGACGGAGATTATCAATGAATATGATGACGGCCTCCTCTACGTGGCCTATTCGGAAATGCTGGTGGATGTGATGGCCGATACTGTGGTGGATGTGCCCGATCAGCTGGTTACTGAAACGTATATCGAACCTGATATCAACACCCCGGGCTGGATCGGGAGCCAGGTGGGGGATACGGTACCTTTTTTTAAAAGTGAGGTATTTTCAGTGGAGCTGGAAGGAAACGACCGGCTTGACAGTGTCCTGGTCAAGGGGGGGGAAATTGTCATTGATGTGACCAGTTCATTCAAACACACAGGGATCCTGACCATCAGCAGCAGCCAGATCCTGAATGTGGACAGGGATACATTTTCGACGGTGATCGAGATCAGTGATTTGAGTGGAAATTTTACGGATCAGCAAATCTATCTGTCGGACGGGTACTGCCTGAAGAGCAGGGTAGAGAACGACTCAAGTATTATTGAGATAAATTTCAAACTGGAGCTCATCAATTCCGGGAACCTGGTCGATCCCGGTGATATTTGCGAGATCCTGACCAATTTTGAGAATATGGATTTCTACAGTGCCTTCGGGTACATCGACTCCAGGAACCTGATCGAGGAGAGCGGTTCTGTGGATATCCCACTTTATACGGAAAATCCGGAACTGGCATCCATCATTTACAGGGATCCAAAGATCAATATCATTACCACCAATTCTGTGGGTGTTCCCTTTGAAGTAACCCTTGACAGTGTGACAGCCACTGCAGAGGATGGTACGCAGGCCACCCTGGAGATATGGGAAGGGCATCCATTTTTGATTGCTGCACCGGGATTGGAGCAAATAGGGGAGACCCTGGATGATACGATCCATATCAGCAGGGAAACCAGCAATTTCAACGATCTGCTGGCCATTGCCCCCACCACACTTTCATACAGGGTTCAGGGTCGGACGGATCCGGGCAGTCCTGGAAATGACCATTTTATCCTCGACACCAGCCGGTTTTCTCTTGAACTGGAATTTCTTCTTCCCCTGGATTTTAAATCCTCCGGATTTGCTTTCAGGGACACCCTGGAGTTTGCGGTGGACCAGGGGGTGGATACCAGCATTGTAAAATATGCATCCATTGCAGTGAAAACAATCAATGAAATGCCCCTGGAACTGAACCTGCAGGTCTACCTGGTGGATTCGCTGCACAGCCTGATTGATTCGGTCTTTGATGAAGAGGTGATCCTCCTGGCGGCTTCCATAGTGGATGCAGAGGGGAAGCTTACCCGGGCAGTGGAGGAGACCAGCAGTGCAATCTTCCCGGCCGCAAAGCTGGGCAGGTTAAAAGATGTGCGCTATATGCAGGTGGAGGCGCGAATGATCACCTCAGAATTGGGGGATCAGTATGTGAAAATCTATTCACATTATTCCCTGGATTTTGAAATCTCCATGTCCGCCAGTTTGAGAATCAATACGCGAGAATTATGAACACATTCAGCAGATTGACCGCATGCGTCGGAGTATTAGTGGTGCTGTGCACTCCCGGAGAGGCACAGATCAACAATTCGATCTATTATATGCAGGGTGTCCCCCAGTCAAACAGGGTCAATCCAGCATTCCAGCCCCAGTGCAACTTTTACATCGGATTTCCTGCACTGGCTCCCGTGAGGGTGGAACTGACCTCCAGCTCCTTCGCCTACAAGGATATCATTTATCCCCACCCGTCCCAGGATTCCCTGATCACTTTTCTTCACCCCGAAGGGGACAGGCAGGCTTTCCTGAACCAGCTCAAGCCGGTAAATTATATCATTTCGGACCTGAGAGCCTCCATTTTGTCCGTTGGATTCAGGACTGCTGCCGGATTTTTCTCACTGGATTTGACCACACGGACCGATGAATCATTCTCTTTCACCGAGGACCTGGCAAGGTTGATGATCAATGGAGCGGTAGAGGGAGAGCGCTATGATCTCGATGGCACCTCGGTGGATATGACCGCTTTTGATGAAATTTCCCTGGGCTGGTCCTATCCGGTCCTGGAGAACCTGCAGGTGGGGGCCCGTGCAAAAATGTTGTTTGGCATCGGCGACCTGACCACGCAGCGCTCAAACCTGTCGGTGACCACCTCGCAGGACGCATGGAATATCCAGTCGGATATGGCCGTGAGTGCTTCCCTTCCTTTCGCAGAGGTGATCTACGACGATGAGGGGATGATCGAGGATATAATCATTGATGAAGATATTGACAACCTCAATCCATTTGCGCTTCCAAGGTACATGTTCAATTTCGGTAATCCCGGATTTTCGGCAGATGTGGGGATCAATTACCGGCCCATTGAGCAACTTCTGCTTAGCGCCAGTGCCATTGACATCGGGTTTATATCCTGGAAGGATCAGGTCCATGAGGCAACCTACCGGACCGATTATGATTTTCAGGGATTTGAGATGGATCCCTTCGAATTTTCGGATGAATATACGCTGGGTGACTATATGGACAGCGCCGTATCGCAGTTGAGTGACAGCCTACTGAATTTCCTGAAGTTCACCCCCGGGGGGGCCTACAGCAAGCGACTGAATACAAAGCTGTATGTGGGGGCATCCTTTGATGTGACCCCGAACATTAATTTTGGACTCCTTTCCAGGACCGGTTTCCTGCGCGACCACGTGGACCAGCAGTTCACTGCATCCGCCAACTTTTCGACGGGACGGATCCTGAACCTGACCCTGAGTTACACTTACAAAAACTCTTCCCTCAGGAACCTGGGGGCAGGATTCTCCCTGAACCTGGGGCCTTTGAATATGTACCTGGTTTCCGACAATGCACTGGATGTGCTTTTCTGGCCCCAGGAGGCCAGGTCCATGAACCTCTGGTTCGGGATGAACCTGGTGTTTGGGTACAGGCAATTTACCGGGAAAATATTCAATGACAAGCCACTGATTTACTGAACCGGCCCGGACTAATCCCTTTTGATCTGCCTTGCCATGTTGGTGGCAAAGACGAAATTGTTCAGGGATTCGTTATTGGTATTGAGGATCTCCTTCCGGGTCCCCTCCCAGCATTTGCAGCCATTGTAAATAAAGACCACCTTGTCACCGATCTCAAGCACAGAATTCATATCATGGGAGTTCACAATGGTGGTCATGTTGAACTCCTCTGTGAGCTCTTTAATGAGGTTGTCGATGACGATACCGGTTTCGGGATCGAGACCCGAGTTGGGTTCGTCGCACAGTAGGTAACGGGGATTAAGGGCAATGGCCCGGGCAATGGCCACACGTTTTTTCATACCTCCGCTCAATGCTGCAGGATAAAGGTTATTTGATCCGGTGACCCTCACATGCTCCAGGCAGAAATTGATGCGGTCCAGTTTCTCATTCCTGGGCTGGGTGGTCAGCATATCAAGGGGGAACATCACATTCTCCTCCACAGTGAGCGAATCGAACAGGGCACCTCCCTGAAACAGGACCCCCATCTGCTTGCGGACCTCCTGGCGATCAGCAAGTCCCAGGTGACTGAATTTCTTCGTATCGTACCAGATTTCACCCTCATCCGCCTCAATGAGCCCGGCAATGGATTTCAGAAGCACTGTTTTCCCCGATCCGCTGCGCCCGATGATCATGTTGCACTTCCCCTGTTCAAACTTTACGCTTACGTCGTTAAGCACGAACTCCCCGTCATAACTCTTAAAGAGGTTCTTGACTTCGATCATTGCAGGATGGTTCTGGTGAGAATAAGGTTTGCCAGCAGGATCAGCACGCTGCTCTGAACAACCGCCCGGGTACTGGCCCTGCCCACTTCCACGGCTCCCCCCTCCACATGATAACCGAAATAGGATGCCACCGAGGTGATGATCACCGCGTAAAAAGCTGTTTTGGTCACTGCATAACTGATGTAGTGGGGGTAAAATGCATACTGGATACCGTAAATGTATTCGGAAGGCGGGATGACGCTGCCCAGGACGCAGGAGAGGTATCCCCCGGCAAGCCCCACCATGATGCTCAGCAGGCAGAGGATCGGAAAAAAGAGAACGGCTGCGATGACCCTGGGAAGCACCAGGAACGAAGCGGAGTTGATACCCATTACTTCCAGGGCATCGATCTGTTCGGTGATCCGCATCATGCCCAGCTCCGAGGCAATGCTCGACCCCACCTTCCCGGCCAGGATAAGCGCCACCATGGTGGATGAGAACTCAAGCATCAGTGAATCCCTGACCGTCACACCGATCAGGTATTTGGGAAGCAACGGATTTTCAATATTGTAATTGGTCTGTATGGTAATCACCGCTCCCACGAACAGGGAGACAATCACCACGATGGGAAAGGAGTTTATCCCCACCTTCTCGATCTCCCGCAGGGTCTGCCTGTATAGTACAGAAAACTTTTCAGGCCTGCTGAATGCGTTAATAAGAAGAATAAAATAGGTGCCAATTTGTTCGAGGAGCCGCAATGGTAATTTACTCATCCTTGAATATATCAATAATAATATAAAACATTCATTGAGACCGGGGCGTTAATTAAAAAGCAGCTATATTTAATGTTAATAGTTGTGAATTTACAAATGATATTCCCGATAACGAATTAATGGAGAAAAAAAATAACTTTTGTGTGATTATGGCGGGTGGAATCGGAAGCCGGTTCTGGCCCCTGAGTAAGACTAAGAGACCAAAACAATTTCTGGATATCCTTGGAACCGGGAGGACCCTTTTACAGCAAACCTTCGACCGTTTTCGACAGATCATGCCGGATGATCATATTTTCGTCGTCAGCAACCTCGAGTACAAAGAGATCATCGTTGAGCAGTTGCCGGAGATCCCGGTGGAGAACATACTGCTGGAGCCCCTTCGGCGGAATACGGCGCCATGTATCGATTATGCCAACTTCAGGATTCAAAAATTGGACCCTGAAGCCAATATCGTGGTGGCCCCGTCGGACCATCTGATCGTGAAGGAGGAGGAGTTCCTTCGGTCGGTGAACCAGGGACTTGCATTTGTGGCTTCCAGGGATGCCTTGCTGACCATGGGAATTGTTCCCAGCAGGCCGGAAACGGGTTACGGATATATCCAATCCATTCAGAAGGAGGTGCCGGGTTACGAGACTTCCGGGCTGAGAAAAGTAAAGACTTTCACTGAAAAACCGGACCTGACCCTGGCCAGGGTATTTCTTGAAAGCGGGGATTTCTACTGGAATGCCGGAATATTTTTCTGGTCCCTGAAAAGCGTTATGAGGTCATTTGAAACTTACCTTCCGGAGATCCATACCCTTTTCCAGGAGGGGATCGATATTTACGGGACCGCTAAGGAGCAGGATTTCATCCAGCGAACTTATGGCAGTTGCAGGAATATCAGCATTGATTACGGGGTCATGGAGAAGGCAGAGAATGTCTATGTGCTGATCTCCGATTTCGGATGGTCAGACCTGGGCACCTGGGGCTCGCTCTATGAGCAGTTGTCCAAGGATGAGGAGCAGAACTCGGTAACAGGTAAACATGTCTTCATGCACGATTCCAGTGGCAATATCGTGAATGTGCAGGATGATAAACTGGTTGTCTTGCAGGGGCTTGAAGATTATATCGTGGTTCAGAATGACAATATTATCCTGGTTTGCAGGAGGGAGGAGGAACAAAAGATCAAGCAATTTGTCAACCAGGTCAGGACGGAGATTGGCGAGGAAATGTTGTAGGAATACCTAAATTGAAAAAAGAAAAGGCTGCCCTGTTGAGGCAGCCTTTTTTAATTGGTTTGATCCGGTT
>JAHEEC010000078.1:9841-17594 GCA_024640885.1 Bacteroidota bacterium
CCGATCATGGGATTATATTTATAAGGGGTGATCTCCTCGGTCTTGATCCCTTCCATCAACAATCCAAAGAGGCTGAAACGTTCGCCGCCGCTCATGGACCCTTCTACGGGATACCGCAGGGGCATGTTCATCCTGTGACGGAGGTCAATAGAGCGCCAGACCTGCTTGCTCCACATGACATCTGCTTCCCGGATATAGCTGTAAGGAATCGGTTTCTTGTCAGGGATCGTCTCAGTTTTATAGACTTTCGTATTTGGAGTGTAGGAGCTGATCACCGGCGCATTTCCTGGGGTAATTGAGGTATTCACCGTCTGCCCTGAAAGGGAGACCATCCCGATGGCAAGTACTGCCGTTCCAAAAATATACCTTCTAGCCTTCATCTTAAATAACTGTTATGGTGATGTTATTCAGGTTTCTGACCACTCCGTCCGGACCGGTCGCCCTGATTTTTTCAATACTGATCCGCTGCCCGCTTTTCAACTGGCGGAAAAGGTTCTTCTGTTCCGAAGTAAACTGGTCGGTCTCCGAAGACATGCTATCCCAGATATTGCCCTGGCCCTGGTAGGCCACAACAAAGGAGACTACCTTGTAATCCACTTCAAAGACGAAATCCTTCACTTCGGCTTCTACAACCTTCAACTGGGCGAGTTTCCCCACCGTAAGATTTCCTTCGGAGCCCCTGACCCCCTCAACCCGTGCATCTGGATCGGGAAGGTTGAAAACCCTGAAGTCCATCTGGTTCATGAGCCTCCTGGAGCCATCCAGGTTTGCGTAGACACTGATGGTAGCTTTATCTCCCTGGCTTCCGGGTTTTACCACATATTCACCGGGCCGTACCCTGGAAATGCTGTTGCCCGAGGATATTCTTGCTTCTACCGAGCTTTCGGCCACTCCTCCCGCGGAGATGGCCACAGGGTTGGGAATTCCCCTGTAAAAAACATTCATTCCTGTGGCTGCGATGGTGGCATTGGCTTCTGCCACTTCAAATTCAGCCTGAAAGGGTTTGCTGATCACCACCCCTTCATTTTCCAGTTGGATGGTGCCTCCCCACCTGCGGATTCCGATGGTATTGGAGGTGGTGGTGTAAACCCCTTTCCCCGCTTCAACCTCAAGCATGGTGCCGTCGTTGAGCTTCACTTCCGGCATCTTGGTGGAGTCATATGCCGCAAGAAATACCCTTGCCCTGTATGGTTGTCCCTTGAAGACCAGGCTCCGGTCGGCAAGCACAACGGCCTCCAGGGTATTCACCGGAATGGCTCCGGCATCCACCTGTCCCAGCAGGTAATTGAGCATCTCGGCTTCCACGTTGCGGGCATCGGCCTGCATTTTGGAGAGAAGGGTGATCACAGCCGCCAGGGGAAGGTCTTCGAAATAGCCTGATTCCCAGGTCATGGGATCATTCGCCTTGCGCTTTTTATGCTGTATCTTATCCGGAGGATTGGTACTCAGGTTGTTGTTGATGGCCTCCACGGTGGCAGCATATTTCTCATGATCCTCCACAATGGATAACAGGTATTCCCTGAGGTCCTCGATCTTTTGTTTCAACTCCTTGTAGCGCATTCCTCCGTCAAGGGTGATCATTACAGTGGCTCCGGCCTCCAGGTTATCCAGCACCTTAACCTCATGCCAGTCAATGGCTCCCTCATGAATGGCCTTTTCATCCTTTTCACGAATGATATCAAGCTTGCATTCCTGGATATAATTATACAGATCGTCCGTCCGGGTCTTCATCTCTTCTGCCCGGTCCTCCCAGATTCCAAATTTCTCAGGATTCTGTTGGGCGGATATTGCAAACTGGTTGTACACCGACGCATTTTTACCAGCAAAATTCTCGGTGGTGATCTGAAGTCCATTGTCGACCAATACGAATGCATCCAGCACCTCTTTTGACACATTCAGCGCTAACATTGCTGTCAGCACCAAATACATCATACCGATCATTTTTTGTCTCGGTGTTTCTTTACCGTGTGCCATAATCAGGTTTAAAAGGTAATTATATTACTTCTTTCTGATGCTCATTGCAGAGAGCATGTTGCCGTACACATTGTTGAGCTCTGAAAGGCTTTCGCTGAGTTTTACGATTTCGCCCTTATATTTCTGGGTCTCTTCCACGGAGGCCTGAAGATTGGCGATCATTTCACTCAGACCCTTATATACGCCAGAGGTCCCCTGCAAATGTCCCTTGCTGCCCTGGATTTGTTCCGAATAGGATTCGTTCAAGTCGGCCAGGTTCTTATTCAGTGCCGCCAGTTGCTGGTTAAATTGTTTTTGACCTTGCGAAATGCTGGTATGCTCCTGTTTTACCTCACCGGACATGGCTTCATAAGTGGCGGTCAGGTTGGCGCTGGAGGCTGCAAATTTATCTGCAATATCCTTCCCTTTCTGATCGATCAGGGATGCGGTATTCTTGTATGAATTGGCCAGGGTATGAACGGACTCGTTGAGTTCCCCGGTGTTGCTGCCATACGCTGTGGCCACGGTATCCATATTTTGCGCCGCTGTCCCCATCTTGTCGAAATACTCCTTGGTGGCCAGGGAGGCGGAGGTGATATCTCCGATGGTCTCAGTGGTGGCGGAAATGGTATTCAGGTGTTTCCCGAGACTGCGCACATCCTCAGCATTGATCTGGGATTGCTGGAACAGTTCATCGAATTTCTGAAGCCCTACATTCCTGTCGGCAATGGCCTGCTCCTTATACTCATCAATTTCATCAGGATCTGACATTCCGGCCAGTTCCGGGTATACAAGGGTCCAGTCAAGTTCTTCATGCAAAGGCTCGAAGGCCGAAAAGAAGAAGATGATTGCTTCGATGAGCAGCCCGCAGGTCAGCGCGATCCCTGATCCTGGCCAGTGCATGATTTTAAAGAGTGCTCCGATAATTACAATGGAAGCTCCGAAGCCATAAAGTTTAGCAGTGAAACTTTTCCAGCCCGAACTTTGAACAATTTCTGTAATTCCCATTCTATAAAGTATTTAATTATTGATCACCCAAATACGAACGAACACACCTGAAGCCAATGTATGACTTTGCAGTGTCCTGATATTCGTGGTCCCTCTGGCTCACCTGGAGATAATGAGCAATGTCCTTCCAGGATCCACCCCTGATCACCTTCTGCTTCATGACAGGCGGATCATCAGGTTTGGCATTATAGCTGTAATAGGGATTCATATCATGTGAGAAGACGTATGCCGAGGGATCATATGCTGTGATGGTCCATTCGGCCACATTCCCGGCCATATCGTACAATCCGAATTCATTGGGTACACCGTAGTATCCAACCCTGGCGGGATACATGGAACCGTCGTCTGTATAGTTACCCCTCAGCGGTTTAAAATTGGCAATGAAGCAACCCAGCTTATTTCTCAGGTAAACACCTCCCCAGGGATACATGCTGTGATCAAGGTTACCCCTTGCGGCATACTCCCACTCGGCCTCAATGGGAAGCCTGTAGTTCTGAACGATTGGCTGGCCACTGTGGACCAGTGCCTGGTTCAGGTAGTTGGTCCTCCAGATGCAGAAGGCATTGGCCTGTTTCCAGGTGACACCCACCACAGGATAGTTATCATAGGATGGGGAGCGGAAATACATATTGGCCATGGGTTCGTTGTAGGAATAGGTAAAGTCGCTGACCCAGACCAGGGTGTCGGGGTAGACCAGCACCCAGTCTTTGTTTACAAAGGAGGACCTGCTGGTTACGGCTTCCTGTTGGCCGTTGGGCCTGGTCACTGTGCCGCCATACTGAACCACAGGATCTACACTGCCCCCTGAATAATCGAGGCGAAAACGGTTGGAAGCCTTCGAGGCCTGTACCAGGTCCACCCAGTAATAATTGTAGATCAGTTTGGTCACATTGAGTTCAAGGCTTACCTGAGAAAGGGCGTCAGCCCCGCTGTAGTAAATGCCAAGGTCCTCAATGATCTGGGCAATGTTCCCCTCTTTGTCCTTGGATGCATCAAGTGAAGCGCTCCAATCAATGATAGGGTCCCCTTCCTTATCCTCAAAGGGCTGGCCTTCATCATCTTTCAGGATAAAATCCTCAATGCCGTTGATGGCAAGTTCTTTCCGGATAATTGAGTCCCGGATCCAGTATACATACTGCCTGTACTCGTTGTTGGTAATTTCGGTTTCATCCATCCAGAATGCATCCACAGCAACTGTTCTGGACATGGCATTCTGTGTCCAGGTCACATCCTGGTCACTGGGCCCCATCACAAAGGAACCGTTAGGAATGGGCACCATCCCAAAGGGATCGGGTTCAGCATATGCTTTTCTACCCGCTACTCCGACAAGCTCCCCGCTGTTGTATGAACTACAACTTCCGATGAGGGCTGCGATACCAACTAATATGACTATTCGTTTCATAGCTAAACGCTTAAAAAATGCAAAAACCAACGATTTACGGACTTTTCGAGTTTAAAAAAAATCATTCTAAATATAGATATATTTTATAAAAATCTAATGCTCTTATACTTTTGCGGACTCTTGTCCACACTGAGGTCGAAACAGTATCGAACAGTTACTTCATGAGAACCGCTGTTGTACTTCATAAGTGGTGAAAGTTCGAAATCATATGAATATCCAATCATGATCCCATTCATCAATTCTATCCCGAAAAGTGCTGTGAGCGCACCTCCGACTGTATAAGAAACTCCACCCAGGAATCTTTTATTGTATCTCAGGTTTGTATTCAGGTAAAGATGGTTGGATCTTGCATCCGATTGAACCATCAGTGAGGGCATGATCTCAAACATAGGATTGGCCAGCTGAATGTTATACCCTGCCAGCAGGTAATAGTGTCGGATCAGTTTTGTCTCTGCCACATCCTCCGGGTAATCAAATGAGGTCTGATTCAGGTGTGAAGTGGAGATTCCCACATAAAGGTTGTCTGTATTGTAGAAAACCCCAAGCCCCATGTCGAATCCAAATACACTTCCCCCATTTTTTGGGATGGCATCGTCGGACTCGGGGGTGATGATATCCGCCCCGTTCCAGGTGGGGGTGAGCGACTGGTTGGCAAGTCCCACATTGGCTCCTATACCAAGGCTGCCCATTCCCAGGTCTAACCTGAACGCATAAGAGGCACTGAAGAGAAAGTCATTGTTGAAGGCCAGCCTGTCATTCATCAGGTTCACCCCGATCCCGTGGGTCCTCCCAAGCAAATTGAAGGGCATATGGGCTGTAAATGTGGTGGTGACCGGTGCATCAGGAAGTCCGGTCCACTGGTTGCGGAAGGCCGCTGCCAGGCAAATTTTGTCGCTGTTCCCAACTGCACCAGGATTATAAAAAGGAGTAAGAAACATGTTTTGACTGAATTTCGGGTCCTGTTGTGCCAGAAGGTTCAGGGAAACAACTGCGAAAATATATGTGATTACCAATCTCTTCATGGTCCAGTATACTCACCGAAAGGCTTTAATTCTCCTGGTATTTATCCTTTAGTAAATTAAGTAAAAAATGTTCGACAACACAAATAATATTAACACCAGAATGTTCAAAACCCGGTGCATGGTTCTGGCGCCCCGGATGGATAAAAAAAGCTACTAATCCTGTCATTAATCGGTTGTTATTCCTTTTCATTACCAAGCCTGTGCAAAAAACGCCACCAACGATCAGGAATCTCCTTGCTGCAGGCCTGCTGGTAATCCTCATACGAGCATGAAACAAAAAAGTTATATCCTGTGTGGTGATTTTTTACGGGGATCTCCATCCACCATCGGTCTGATAGGGTACTTTTATGGAACACAATATCATGCCCGGCGGCATTCAGGTTCACGATGAACTTCTTGATATGTTCAGGTGTATCTATTGGATTTTCAGGAATTCGGCGGGAGAGGCCCTCCAGGAAATACCAGGCCGCCTGGGCCGTGAGATGGGCCGTTTGGCCATTGGTGTCAGAGGCCGGATCGAATTCGAAGAATCCCAAACAGGAAACCTGTTCACTCAGGCCCGCATAGCGGGTGATCTGGCAGAGCTCATCCGCGAAGAAACCATTGGGTGAAGGGGTGGATGATCCCGGCGCATCGGCATGCCTGACCGCACACAGATCGATTCCAATGAATTCGGAATCACGGATCAGGGGTTCGGTATGTTGAATATTTTTCCGGGCATCGCCCAGGCGGATGCTTTCCAGGTAGGATTTTTCCAGCTGCTGAAGCTGGTTTTCAGTGACAAAATAGGCCTGATGACCGAGATTGGTGAAACTGAAACGTTTCCTCACAGACCGGTCCAGGATCTGATTCAGGTAATTCCTGCTGTTGATTACCTCCTCTTTTGCGGCAAAATCCAGCATGGAGTCAATGGTCAGGATCTGGTGCAGGCCATCAGTCTTCTCCAGGGCCAGGAACACCCCCCTGCTAAGGTCCTGTGACCCGCCAAGGATAATGGTGACCATGTCTCTTTCCTTCAATTCGAGCAGCACATCCCTCACAGCGTAGTAGGTGTCATTCATTGTGCCACCTTTTTTGATGTTACCCAGGTCATAGATCTTCAGGTTCTTGTTGATTTTCCTGAGTTGATAGAGCTTGCTTCTCACCTTGTCCGGGGCATCTTTGCTTCCCTTTATAAAGGCGTTGGTGTCCTCCGGGATCCCCAGGATAGCCACCTGGTGCTTATCCAGTTCCCTGATGGGGTGGTCAGGGGTGTGAACCGAGATATGGCGGCTAAAGGATTCGTTGTCTTCCAGGTATTCGAATTCGGGCCTTTCAAGGCTGACTGGATCGAAATAACCATTCAGGTCCATGGGGTGTGGGGATTAAGTAATTATTTCTTTGTCCGGGTTGCAGCCTTGTCAATGATCTCTCGGCACTCTTCAAGGGTGAGCTCGGCAGGTTTTCTGTTTTTGGGAATGCGGTAGTTCTTTTTCTTGTATGAGATATAGGGACCATACCTTCCATTGAGGATCTGCATGTCGGGCTCCTCATCAAATTGTTTGATGTTCCTGTTCTCATCCTGCACCCGCTTCTCCCCGATGATCTCAATGGCTCGATCCAGCGTAACCGTATAGGGATCGTCTGTTTTGTCCAGGCTGTAGAATTTGGAAAGGTGACGCACATAGGGTCCGTACCTGCCCACTCCGATGACTACCTCCTCGTTTTCGAACTGGCCGATGTTGCGGGGCAGGCGAAACAGGTCAAGGGCCTCTTCGAGGCTGATGGTCTCAAGGCTCTGTCCTTTCAGAAGGCTGGCAAACTTCGGCTTTTCATCATCACCCGCTTCACCGATCTGGGCAATGGGTCCGAACCGGCCGATCTTCACACTGAGGGGCTTTCCGGATTCCGGATCCGTCCCCAGTATTTTCTCTCCCTTGGAACGTTCGGAGGTTTGGGTGGCTGAATCCACTTTTGAATGAAATGGATTGTAAAAACGTTCGATCATCTTGGGCCAGTCAACCTTTCCGATGGCAATCTCATCAAATTCCTTCTCTACGGAAGCTGTAAAATTAAAATTCATGATGTTCTGAAAATTTTGTTCCAGAAAATCATTCACAATGGTCCCGATGTCCGTGGGTCCGAGTTTGTTCTTTTCAAAACCATATTTTTCCTTGACCACCTGCCTGGTGACGGAATCCCCCTTCAGGTGCAGTTGAGCCATCTCCCTGACTGTGCCAGTGCGGTCCTCTTTCACCACATATTCGCGCTGCTGTATGGTGGAGATGGTGGGTGCATAGGTAGAGGGCCGGCCGATCCCGAGCTCCTCCATTTTCTTCACCAGGCTGGCTTCGGTATACCTGGCGGGTTGGAGGGTCGATTTTTCAGT
>JAHEEC010000175.1 GCA_024640885.1 Bacteroidota bacterium
CCCCAGTACCAGGTAGCGCTCGGGGCCGTCCTCAATGATGCAGGACCCAAACTCGTCAGAGTCCCCGCTGAGGTTTTCGTCGATGGGACTCAGTTCATCGTCAAAATTGAGGATCAGAATGTCCGTCCCGGTCTTACCGATCTTATCATAGGTACAGACGCATAAATACCGGTCACCCGTGTTCAGGATGAAGTTGGCAGTGCCATTCTCGGAATACGGATTATTGTAATTCAGGCCAAGTTTTATGGAATCACCCTGTTCCCCCACTCCCATGATTAGGATATCCGATTTTCCATCTTTCACCTGGTATCCCGCAAGCATAAATCCGGAGTTGATTCTTTCGGAGGCGTGAAGGATCACTTCATCTTCTGAAGAACCATAGCTCTCCTGCCAGTTCTCCTCTCCGGAACTGGAGGTTTTCACCAGGAATATATCCCTCTGCACAGTCGGGGAACCTGCCACAGGATGCTCCACATAGCCGGCAAGCAGGAATCCACCCTGACCTCCCCGGATGGCTACAATGGAATTGGCCCCTGATTCCATATCCTCCTCTGTAAAGTATTTGGGAAACCCCGCACCCGGATTTCCATATTCGTCGGTAACGATCAGCACCATCCTTTTACCCTGCCCGGGTATAGAATCGGTCCCGCAAATGGCGTACCCCCCGTTGTCGAGCACCACCACATCACGGGCCTCATCCATCAGGAAATTGCCATAATACTTTATGAATTTCTGGGCTTGTTCCGGTGAGATCTCCCTTTCACAGGAGAAAAGCATCCCGACCAGACCGGCTATTATAAGTATCTTATATTTCATTTGCTTTGGCATTGAGAAGTTTAAAGATTCCAGGCCATTCCTGCTGAGAAACTAAGCTGGTGACTTCTGAAGTCACTATCCACGTGATAGAGCAACCAGATCAGGTCCTGGCTGTCATAACGGTTCTCTGCCCGGTTGACCAGGAATATGGAGGAGGTAAACCCGGTTTCAAGGAACATAAATGCTTTCTCAAAGGGGATCCTTATCCCAAAACCCGCCATTCCCAGTAGATTCAGGCGGGCCCTGGAATCCGCTATATTTGTTTTATCCACAACCACATCTTTCAGGGACTCTGTATAGCTTCGGGTACCTTCACCAGAAACAGCCAGTAAATAATCCGCAATGATTCCAAACCTCAGATAAACGCTTGTTCCGGTGCTTTCAGGATTTAATTTGAAGATCATGGAAGCCGGCAATTGAAGGTGATGCTGGGATTCCTGGTAATCATAGGTGGAATAGGGGAGTGGTGAGGCCGCATAACTGTACCTGGTAAGGTTATATTGCAGTCCGAATGAGGTCTCAATGCCCTGGTTCAGCAACAGGTTCATGGTGGCACCCAGTTGAAAGCCCGGCATGATCCCAAAGCTGCCTTCATCTAGTGCAGGATCACCTATGCTATACCGTTCCACGATCCAGGGAAGTGTGGCATTACCGCCCAGCAGGAATCCCATGGAATTTCCATAGATGAACGGGGCCCTGTATCTGCTCCTGTCATCCACCTGTGAGGTCCTCTCCTCCGGAACCTTTAACTCCTCCTTGGTTATTATGGCCTGATTGGGATCAATGCCCCTTGCACGCAATTTGGTTTCAAGCAGCACCACAAATTCAGATGGATCTGAAGTCTCGGCCCTGTATTCGGGAAATTCGTTCACAAAATTTCCCATGAGACTGTCTGCTTCCACGGGTAAATAATCGAACAGATATGCGTTGATCAATAATTTGTATGCTTCCTGCCTGGGATTCCCGGTCAGGTTTCCGGATTCAATGCAGGGGAGCAGCAAATCAGGTACCAATTCCACCATACCGGCTGCATAGGCCTCCTTGGCATCTTCAAGAAGTTGTGTGCAGCTCACCAGGTCCTGGGCAGCTATGGATTGATACCCGAAGCACAGAGGAATTAAGATGATGATCCATTTACGCATATCAGATTGTTTTAATTAATTCAGCCCCGGACATGTTTTTTCGTAGGGTATTTCTCCTCCAAAATACTGATCCCACTCTGCCTGGGTGAGGTTCCTTCCCATCATTGAACAAAAATCGGTGACCATCCTTGTGGCTTCGGCCGGCCTTCCGACAAGTCTGGGATAATCCACGCTGCCACTATAAAAATATCCACTGTTCTTGCTGAAACAGACTGCAAGGACAAATCCATTGTTTTCTCCAAATACAATTGGCGGATTGCCCCAGTCCGAGGTGTTCCACATGTATACATTTCCATCATGTGAGGCAGCCACAAGGAATCTGCCATCGGGGCTGTAGGCCAGATCCGTCACGCGGGCCCCCGGCCCCTTCAATGTGGCTATGCTGCGGCGTGTATCACCGGCCAGAATCCGGATAGATCCATCCAGCAACCCGGCTACCAGGTATTGTCCACCCGGGCTGTATACCAGTGCCCTTACATGATTGCCTCCAAAATCATTGATCTCCCTCATTCCGTTTGGCGCACTCACATTCAATTCGAAAAGTTTTCCGTCCCTGGTCCCAACTGCCACCTGGCGGCCATCTGTGGATGCGGCCAGTGCCGATGGCCTTGCCCCGGTGGTCACCAGGGTTGAACTCTCGAAACTCCCATACGCCCACCTGAGGATCCGGTTGTCGGTTCCGGCGGAGATCAGGTTACCTGAATTTCCAAGGTTCTGAAGGAATAAGACAATATTTCCCTGATCCGTGTCCCTGTAGACTACATTCCCCTGGTTTTCAAGTTCCATGAAAATCAATCCTCCCCCATTTGTCCCCACCGCTGCAATCCGTTCATCCGGGCTTACAGCAAGACATTCATTATTTAAACCTGTGGTGGCAAGACTGATCTGGGAGGAGCTGTTTGCGTAGTTGCCCGAAAGGATCTTTAAGGATCCGTCACTGCTTGCCACCAGGATGCTTCCTGTTCTGTCGAGCCATTCAATGGCTTTCACCGAGCTCCTCAGGTTTGGATAAATATTGTAAGCCGGCGAAATGAGTTTTTTCAGGGCCGAATAGAGCCCGTTGTAGATATCCGCATCATAATATCTCCCATTGAACCTGGAATTAACCTTGTAAGCCTGAAAAGCCAGTAGGCCCTGTAGTTCTGGGTTTCTTGAGATATCTATACTTTGCAATGCCACTTCCCTGGCGATGGACAACACCCTTTGCTGGTACTCCAGGTTGGCACTCTGGTTGGATGTGGTTACCGGTGTCGTTGCAACCTGCTGGCGGTTATCAGTTGACTGTTCCTGAGCAGTGGAGGTGTTACCGGTGCGGGTATTGGCACTCTCCCTTGCATCATTTGCCCTTATGTTTCGATCCTCCCTTGCACTTTGCCGCCTCTCTTCCACAGCCAGGACCGGTTGCGGTTCCTCCTCTAGAACAGGATCGGGATCCACCGGGGTTTCCTCCTGGAGATCAAGGGTTGCTTCCCCGGCATTGGCCGGGGCCCGGTTTTGAGGAACGTAGACATAATCCTCGGCAAGCAACTCGGGCTCCTCAGCGGCGACCGGCCGGTTCCTGGTTCCAAAGTAAATCCCCGCCAGTACAATCACCAGTGCTCCCATAAAGATGGCAATGGAACGGTTCAGGATCAGCCTTCTTCGCTGTACAATTATCTTTCGCTCTTCACTCCAAAGGTACTCCTCCTCGCTGGTAGCCAGGAAAACCATGGCACGTTCGAAAGCAGGATTATACTGGACCCCCCAGGCCGGGGTCGGACTCTGGGAATCCCTCCAGTTCAGTGCAATCTGAAGTTCCGGGGGCTTCCATAACTCGGTCCTTCCCTGCTGGTATAGCGCAGATGCCTCTGAAAGGCTAAGGTACATGTTAATGGAGTCGGACTCTTCATCCACCCACTCCTGTAACTTGTCCCAGATCCCGATGAGGGATTCATGGGAGAGCTCAACCTCGCTCTCTGCATCCAGTGAAATGTGAGAATGGGGAGCAATAAAGGCACGGCCGGGTTTTCTGAATACTTCAACCACATCGGCCACTTCATCCACGCTGCACTGAGCGATTCTCGCTATATTTCCAAGGTTGGCCTGCCTGCAGAATCCATCGTGTTGATCACTTTTATAAGTGATGGTCTTAAAGAGACGTTCGCAGATGGACTTCTGAAACTGGTCCAGCTCCTCGAAAGCCTGGTCAAGATGGTCACCCAGCGCATTCCTGAGGGTACCAATGGCCTGGTAATCAGAGATGGTAATAGGTTGTTCAAAGTTGCCCTGCTGGACCCAGTGGTCCCATGTTCTCATCAATGCATGTTGCAACATGGGAAGCGGGCTATCCACCTCATCAAGGTCATCCAGCAGGTATTCCTCAAACCCCGGTTCAACGGTTGCGCCTGCCAGCCGGATGGGGCCCATTATCGCTCTTGAAACTGCTTCCCGGGTCATTTGAGGAAGGATGTACTTGGACCTGTTCATCTGTTCGGTAAGGTTCCGGTAGGTTGAACAGGCATCGATATAATCGGAACGGATGGAAAGCATTACATAGATCCCCGGGATCTCCTCAGTCACCGCCTTTACCAGAAGATCCACGAAGCGGACGGTCTCAGGGCTCCTCCCGTTCTTTTTCTTTTTCCTGGCCGATAATCCGTTCCTGAACAACTCTTCAAACTGGTCCACCACCAGGTAGTAATTGTGGCTTCCCAGCCCCTTTTCATTGATCAGGTCGCCAAGGCTCTGGGTGCCCGAGAGAAATGATTGTACATCGGATT
>JAHEEC010000176.1:0-1788 GCA_024640885.1 Bacteroidota bacterium
CACAGTGGGGATGATCGATAAATCCACCTTTCCAAAACATCAGAAAAAATATGGCCCCGGGTATTATTATACATGGTATAGCTCGGAGGAGGGCCTCGAATTTGACTGGGATGATATAGACGGAGACGGAAATATTGATACGGACAAATACCTGGTACCCTATTATGATGATGGTTCCAGGGGTGCCCCCCTGGATGGAAGGATGGTATACCATTATGATGCATGGATCCCCGAATCGCCCAATTACATGCAACCCAGGCCATATTTGCCTTCGGAGAACGATGCAATTACCTTCTTTAATAAATCGGTGGCCCTGACCAATAACATTGACATCAGCGGAGGAACTGACAAAGCCACCTTCAGGATGTCCTTTACCAACAAACACACCACAGGGATCTATCCGAACAGTGAAATGAACCGGAACAATTTCAATTTCAGCGGATCCTATCGCGTCCTGGACAATCTGAAGGTTTCCACTTCTGCCAACTACATAAACAGCTATACCAGGGGGCGGAATAATACGGGTTACGGCGGCAACCTGATGGCCTGGATGAGACAGTGGTACCAGGTGCAACTGGATATGTCCCTTCAGAAGCAACTTTATGAGGAGACCGGGAGGAATGCCACCTGGAACCGGGTCTGGTGGAATGATCCGAACCCCATTTACTGGGACAATCCTTACTGGTCTGCATATGAAAATTACCCGGAAGATACAAGGAGCAGGTTGATCGGATATGTGATGGCCGAGTGGGAGATCACCAGCGATCTGAGCCTCATGGGACGGATTTCGGCTGATTCCTACAATGCACTTCAGGAAGAGAGGCGGGCAGTGGGTTCCGTCGCTGAAGAATTCGGGACCGGAAGGCCCAGGCAGGAAGTCAAATCTGGCTATTCCAGGTACGCCACCACCTTTATTGAAACCAACATGGACCTTTTGCTCAATTACAACAAGGACCTGACCGAGAAGATCAATCTGACGGCCCTTGTGGGGACCAATATCCGCAGGAGCACCATGGACCGGGTATGGGCCGCAACCAACGGAGGATTGGCGGTCCCTGGTCTGTATGCCCTCAGCAACAGTGTGGACCCCCTGCTCCCTCCAGACGAGCAGCTTGACATTGTAGGCGTGAATGGGATCTTCGGGAGTGTCTCTCTTGGGTTCGGCAACCTGTTTTATCTGGACGGAACCATTCGCAGGGATCAATCGTCCACCCTGCCCGTAGAGAACAACTCCTACATCTATCCCTCCGTATCAGGTAGCTTCCTGTTCAATAACCTGTTCGATGCTCCCTGGTTGCAACTGGGTAAGTTGAGGATCAACTATGCGGAGGTAGGCAACGACGCCCCGGCCAGGAAAGTACTCGATACCTACGAGGCCATGGCGCCATTCAGTGGCAATCCCCTGGTCTCGGTCAATCCGGTAAAGAATAACTCCAACCTGCTGCCGGAACGGACCAGGAGCCTGGAAGCCGGTCTTGAGATGACCATGTTTCAGAGCAGGCTCGGATTTGATCTGGCGGCCTATAAAACAAATACCATAAATCAACTGATGCCCGTGGATGTTTCATTTGCAACAGGCTACCGGTCCACCTGGGTAAACGCCGGTGAGATCCAGAACATGGGTATTGAACTGGCCCTCTTCGGCACGCCGGTCAAGACCACGAATTTCAGCTGGAATATGGCCGTTAACTGGGCCAGGAACGCCAATGAGGTGATCAGCCTCTTTACAGATGAAGCTGGAAATGAGGTTCAAAACCTCACCCTTGCCGATCTCCAGGGCAATGTGTC
>JAHEEC010000176.1:1888-4696 GCA_024640885.1 Bacteroidota bacterium
CCCGAAGCCAACATGGGTGCCGGGAATATCCAGGGATGGCAGAGTGGGGTCATGCCAACCACTCGCAATTTCGGAGTCAGTATTAATATTCAGTTTTAATTATGAAAGTCATGAAAATAAAATATGCTAAATATCTGATATTGATAGCGATTATTTCCTCCTGCACGGACAACTTCGAGGATTTCAATACAGATAAGAAAAATCCGGCCACCGCATCTGGAGAGGCATTGTTCACCAACGCAATGAAGGAGCTTGTGGATCAGATCAACAAACCCGATGTCAACTTCAACATCTGGGAGTTATGGAGCCAGTACTGGAACGAAACCACCTACACCGATGAAACCAATTATGATCTCTCCCAGCGCGATCAACCCGAAGGTGTTTTCAGGTTCGCTTACAGACGTGTGCTGAAAGATCTTGATGAAGCCTCGAAAATTATCAGTGAGAGTCCAACCGTCAATGAAGAAGAGGAGATCATCAAGGCCAACAAACTACAGATCATTGAGATCCTGAACGTCTATACCTATCAGTACCTGGTGGATGTATTCGGGGCTGTTCCCTATTCGGAGGCACTGGACATCGGGAATGTCTACCCCGCCTACGAAATGGGGGATGTGATCTATGCAGACATACTCAACCGCCTTGAGGCTGCCCTTAACGGGATTGACGAATCAGCGGGCAGTTTTGGAACCGAGGACCTCATCTACCAGGGGGATGTACTGCTGTGGAAGAAGTTTGGTTATTCACTGATGCTGAAGATCGGGATCAACCTCTCCGATGTCAATTCATCCCTGGCCAGGGCCACCATTGAATCTGCTGTTTCAGGAGGTGTGTTCAGTTCTTCTTCGGACGAGGCCATCTTCCCCTACCAGACCTCTGCCCCAAATTACAATCCCATCTATGCGAACCTGGTGGCTTCGGGAAGGAATGATTATGTGGCTACCAATACGATCATCGATATCATGGTGAACAGGAATGATCCCCGGTTGAATGATTATTTCAACGTCAACACCATCCGACCCCTCGCTTTTCCGCGTGACCCGGATACCAACGCCCAGCTGGATGCGGTTTTTGAGGCTGGAGAGAATAAGATATTGTTCTTTCCACAGGATGATGGGAGCTATACCCAGGAATTCAGGGAGGGTCCGTTTACCATCCCTGCGGCGGACACAGTGGTTGGGATCAAGGTGTGGAAAGGGGGCATCTATGGTGTGGGGAGCCCATGGGCCACCCATGCACAGGTTGCCGATGAGATCCTGGAACCCACCTTCCCGGGCCTGGTACTGACCTATTCGGAGGTCCTGTTCTACCTGGCAGAAGCTGCGGAGAGGGGTTATGATGTGGGTGGTACGGGCGAAGAATTCTATAATGCTGGGGTCACAGAATCCATCCTGTGGTGGGGTGGTTCCCTGGATGAAGCAGATGATTACCTGGCTTACACGGGGGTGGCTTATCAGACGGCTGATGGCGACTGGAAAAGAAAGATTGCCTACCAGTCATGGATCGCCTCCTACCTCAACGGTTTCGTGGGGTATACAACCTGGAGAAGGCTGGATTATCCGGTGCTGAATATCACACCATCCAATGAGGAGATCGTGGATCAGGGGGATATCCCTGTCAGATTCACCTTCCCCATCAATGAGCAGACACTGAACAATGCAAACTATGTGGCAGCTTCAGAGGCCATTGGTGGTGATGAATTGCTTACAAAGATCTTCTGGGATCTTTTCGATGCGCAGATGAATTGAACACCTTGGAAATATTTTTTTAAGAGGCTGTCCCGCAACGGGCAGCCTCTTTTATTTTGCCCATTTTCGGAAGGATGCATTTTTGGGGTTGTTATTTCATTCTTCTCCCTGACCCCCTCAAGTGTGCCATTGGCATCCCGGTAATTTCCCCTTTCAGTCCATGGGCACTCCTTAATCAGTCAATCCGCCAAACGGGACCTGCGTATGTCACCCGGAAACGGGTAACGGGCTTATAACGGGGGAAAGCAGCCTGTTATGGACTGTAACATGCCATTCATTGATATTATTAGAAAAATAGTCCGGATTCTGCTTTCTTCCACTCAAATTCTGTCCTGAAAGTCAAAAAAACTGAACATTAATTTAAAACTGGATCTATGAAAAGAGTAATAAGTTCTCTATTCTTTATGGCGCTGGGCGCCCTGACCCTCCTTGGTCAGGGAAGTCTGGTCACGGGAACGGTGACAAGCGCCGAAGATGGTTCGCCATTGCCGGGGGTTTCGGTGAGTATCGGCGGAACGTCCCTTGGCACCATTACCGACATGAATGGTGCCTATGAGATTAACGCGCCTGAGAATGCGGGTGCAATCAAGTTCAGCTTCGTGGGAATGCTCTCTCAGGATATCCCGCTGGCCGGACAAAGCCGGATTGATGTGGTCATGAAGGCGGACCTGCTTCAGATCGACGAGGTGGTGGTCACTGCCATGGGCATCAGGAAGGAGAAAAAAGCACTGGGTTATTCGGTCCAGGAAATCGACGAAAGTGAAATTTCGGGTGCAAAAAATATGGATGTGTCCAAATCCCTCCAGGGAAAAATAGCCGGAGTGAACGTGAAACAGTCCAGTGGAATGCCCGGGGCAACATCCCATGTCACCATCAGGGGTAATGTCTCCCTCACCGGTTCCAACGAGCCTCTCTATGTAGTGGACGGAATGCCCATCGCTTCCGATAAGGCATTTGTTGAATTTGTGGGGCAGGGTACAAACCCCTCTTCCCGAATTGTGGACCTGAACCCCGAGGACATCGAATCCATCTCTGTCCTTAAAGGGGCAACAGCCTCGGC
>JAHEEC010000177.1 GCA_024640885.1 Bacteroidota bacterium
CCCCGGGGCCTGGTAAGTGTCACCGTCAATATTATCGGGACCGTCGGCATTGGTATATCCCGATCCAATATTTTTTTGCCAGCGATAGTTGTATGTGCCACCGGTAGGCCCTCCCCCGATGCTCCCGGCCGGATGGAACTCCAGCGGACGATTCCCTGCACAAACCGTATCGGGAGCCGAGATGGTGTTGCCGGTGATGGCCGGGTGCACGTAGATGGCTATCCTGAAACTGGTGTCGGGAATGGGGATGGCCCCGTTTGTGACAACCCTTCTGAAATAGACCGTATCTGAGAGGGTCTGGTTAAATGTGAAATTCTGAGCCTTGCTTGAACCCAGGGTCGATTCCTGCCAGAATTGCTGGCTGCTGGAACTGTCGATCCAGGTATATTCATAGGGAAGGGTGGGATCTCCTCCCTTGGGGATGGACGCCAGTATAGGCTCCGGCCATTGATCGGAACACACCGTGAAATGGCTGGGGACAGAATTAAAAAGGAACCCGCGCAGGGGGGCTTCAAGACCGCTCTTTTTGCCTGGCAAACCACCATCGGTTGCACAATAATTAACAGCACCTGAGGTGAGGTTCTTCCCACCTTTCGCAGTGATGAGTTGATTGGGAGTTTTTACCTCTGCGGGCCAGGTGGCCCCGGCAAGCCAGTGTAACCCTCCTCCTCCACCCCCTCCGGGACCGGTCATTTCGGAGGAATGGTTGGTATTTCCCCCATCGCCGCCTTTCACAGAAAGATTCAGGTTGGTTTTATACCCGCTCACATCCAGCACAATGCAACCGCCACCGCCGCCACCGCCACCTGCTCCCTGGCTCACGGCCGTCACGCTGGCCCCATCGGCGCGAATGTAATGGTTGTTTCCTATGATGGTGTCAGCCACAATGATCACCAAACCTCCCCCATTGCCTCCATTAGTTGCTTTCCTTCCCGGCATGCCTGTCCCGGTTCCTCCCCCTCCGCCAAAAAAAATGCGATCGTAGACATTCCAGAGCGGTGGCTGTTCGGGATAGTTCCAGTAATAGGCGCCTGAGCCGCTTAGGCGATAACCGCCACCCCCTCCAGGCAAGAGAACTCCCGGTCCGCATAAATTTGATTCACACCCCCCCATGCCCCCATAATTCCAGTTTGATCCACCACCGCCACCGGAGAACAAACCATTGCCGCCCCCGCCCCCGTTGATGTTCTTGGCCCTTCCGCGCATCCGGTTGAACAGGGTATTGGTGATGCCTTCACCTTTCAATCCCGCTCTCACATTGCTGATGTTGTAAAAGGCACTGTCATATAGAGTGAGATTTACAGAAGAGCAGTCCCCGTTATAATCTACATCGGTGCTTCCCATGGCTCCCCTGAATCCGGCCCCGGATACATTGATATCCCCGTTCAGTCTCAGCACCCCGTGCACAAAGATGGCTACAACTCCACCTGTCCCGGTGATGGGATTCCAATTAATCGTTCCTATCCCTGAAGGAGTTACCTCAGCATTCCGATAGGAGGGCACCTTGATCAGCTGGGCTACTTCCCCTACCTGGAGTGGTCTAATATTTGTTCCCAAGGGTGTCGTTAATGTGGCATTCAGTACCACCAGCTTCCTGGGTACATCGATTTGATTGATGATCATGAAGGCATATTTGCCGGTATTTCCAGGAGGCGGTTTGTCATCGCCGAATGCTCCACCAGCGGTTGTATCTGTTCTGATTCCTGCCCCCTTGGCGATGTAAATCATCACCGTATCGCCCTGGTCAAAATCGGCAACGCTATTCACGATCAGGGAATCCACATCATTATACTCAAAACAGTAGATGGTGTCGATGGAGGTATATTTGTTGATGACGCCAGAAATGGAGGAGAACTGGGCAAACCCCTGTTGCAGCGCCACGCCCAAAAGGATCACAATCAGGTATATGCTTTTTTTCCGGGGCAAATCAGGGTTGTTCAAAAATTAACATTCCGATGTCCAAGATAAGAATAAAAACAATTCTTCCTCCGCCGCTTTTTCAACCGGGACGCAGATTTTTCAAGATGTTTCTAACTTTTATCAACGGAAACGGGGAGCTCCACGAAAAAGGTGGTTCCTTCGTTCAGGACGGTTTCATACCAGATCCTTCCCCCGAAGGAACGGATAATGTTGTAACTGATGGCCAGCCCCATCCCCATTCCGGCCGATTTGGTGGTGAAGTTGGGACGGAAGAGCTTGTCCCTGATCTCTTCGGGGATCCCCTTGCCGTTATCTTTGAAAATCACGCGGGCCCGCCGGTCATCCACCACCTCAAGTGAAATGTGGATGATCCCTTCCCGCCCGTCGGGGACCGACTGGATCCCGTTCTTGACCAGGTTGATAAAGACCCTCATCAACTGCTCCTTATCCGCATACACAAAGATCCGTTTGTGGTCACCCGTGTCAAGGGTGATCTGGAACCGGTCGGGGCTCTCAAAGAGCTGCAGCAGGCTCTTGAGTTTGGTAACCAGGTTGATCCTTCCTTTGCGGGCCCTGGGCATTTTGGCAAAATCGGAGAATTCGTTGGCAATGGCGGTCAGCGAATCGATCTGTTCGATCAGTGTAGCCGAGATCCTCTCCACCATTTCGGGATCATTTTTTCCCGCCCCGAGGGCCCTCTGCAGGTGCTGCACATTCAGCTTCATGGGCGTCAGCGGATTCTTGATCTCGTGGGCGATCTGTTTGGCCATCTCCCGCCAGGCCGATTCACGTTCCGATTGTGCCAGCAGCCCGGCACTCCGTTCCAGCTCCTTCACCATGTAGTTATACTCCTCCACCAATCCCCTGATCTCATCGCTCCGGTCATACATGATCATCTCATTCTTCTTGCTGAGACTCACCTGGGCGATCCGGTTCTGGATCATCCTAAGGGGCTGTGTGATCCTGTCAGCCAGCACCACGCTGACCAGGAGGATAACCAGCAACAGGATCATATACACATTGATTACTGCCACCACAAGGTTGGTCACATCCCTGGTGAGGGCCCCGGACTGGGTGAAATAGGGCAGGTTGAGGTATGCCAGGAATTTGTTCTCGCTGTTCATCAGGGGCACGTAAGCGGAGATGTACTTCATCTCACCGATATGCTCGTCGTGGATGTATTCGGATGCGTTCCCCCGGGAGAGGTTCTCATATACCAACCTGTTCATGTGTCGGCTCAGCAACTGGCGGTCGAAGATCTCGGACCGGGAAGTGGCCAGCAGGTTCCCTTCCTGGTCATAGAGGTTGATATCCGTATAGAATACATTGGAGAACTTCACCAGCAATTCATCCAGGTTGTAATAGTCCGCCGAGGACCAGTTCACCAGGTCATCCTCGTATTCCACCTTGTGGATCAGCTCGATATAAACCGATCGCATGGTGTTCCTAAGGTTGTCGTTGTGCTTCACCTTGTACTGCTGGATGATGAAATAGATGGTTCCCGAACAGATCAGCATGACGGTGAGGAAGAGGAGCCCCACCATGGAATACTGGATCCTGTTCTTAAAGCTCCAGTTAAAGAGGGGTTTGAGACTGCGCAGCTTAACGAGCAGGTAGGCCAGGGCAAGCAACAGGAAATTGAGTGCAAATATATAGGAGAAGGAGATCAGGGTATCCACCAGGGTCACAGAGGGACTGCCTGCGATGATGGTATTGTGCGCATCCACATTGTAGACCGAATGGTCAAATCCTTCAACAGTGACCTCCTCAAACATCGACGCTCCACTGGAATAGAAGCTGGATAACCTGCGATAGGGAAACGCCCCGTCCTGGGTGATCAACTCCCCGTTATTGTACTTGGCATAGGAAAAATCAGTGCTGGTAAAGGAGCGGTAGGTGTCATCCAGCAACAGTTCAGGATATCCCAGCTCTTCTGAGAGAATCTTGGAATCCAGTTCGATGAATACCCTGTGTTCGGTCTCTGACCTGAAATATGGAATGGAGGCAAGGTATGAGATCCTCCCGTTGAGGTTATCCAGGAAATAGAAATCGCTGCTTTCAATGGCAATCCCGCTCTCCAGGATCATCTCGTCGAAAAAGGTATAGCAGTGCACCCACTCGTCATCGGGGGGTTGAAGGTACACCCTGTCATCGGGTCGGCACACCGTAATCTGAAGGTCATACTTGCTCCAGTATCCGGAAAAATAGTTCCGCTTCAACCTGTCAATTACCTGGTCGATATCGATATAAGGCTGGTCCAGGTACTCGGCAAAAACCGAATCATTCCTGATGGCCATGGACATCTCGCTGAAAAGCATTTCGGCCACGGGATCATGCTCCGAGGAGAGCTTGACCAGCTCTACCCTCTTTTTCTGTTCCACCTTCACATGGTTGTAATGTTGAAGCCTGATCACCATAAACACCGAGATAAAAAGCAACAGAAAGATGAACCTGGAAAAGGTTATTTTTTTCTCTGGCACCCTCAGGTAGAGTTGCCCCGCCACGAGCAGCAGCATGCCTCCACGGCTGATCCAGGATCCATAGTGTCCGGGAAGAAGGGCTGCTGCCACAAAAGTGACCGATATGGCGATTGAGCCGATCAGAAGGATCTGTACCGCTGATCCGGAAGAGAGGGTGATGGCCTTATCAAGCAACAATCCCAGCATGATGAACCACATGATAATGATCAGCAGTCCAACCACCGTATAACCTGTGAGGGTGGTCACCCTGTGTGATTCGAAGGAGATCCCCGAATCCAGGACCAGTGTGGAGA
>JAHEEC010000178.1 GCA_024640885.1 Bacteroidota bacterium
ACCTCCTCGGTCTCCGCATCCACCAGTTGTGCATTGATCCGGATCAGTTCCCCCGATTTTAAAATATTTCCAAGAATTAAGGTCCTGGTTTCAAGTTTCCGGGCAAGATCACTCTTTTTCGATGGGGCGAGGGAGGCATAGCTCATATTTGCATTTTGCTCCAGCACACTGCTTACGGTCTGATACTGGCGCACGGATATCTCCTCCGAATTGGAGAGGGTGGTGATCAGAAGATTCTGAAAACCTCCCTGCCAGACATTTAATGCAGAATCCCCGGCCAGATTTTCAAACGGAAGGACCGCCACGGAGATTTTTCCAGCCTTATCCCTGATTCCTGACAGTTGATCCCCGGAAAATATCTTCGGGTAGATCAGCACACCCAGCACAATAACCAAAACCGCAATCACCACATCACTTGCTCTCAGTTTTCTTCTGACTTCTGTCAATTCAGGTTCAACCGCCGAAGTCTCCTCCAGCTCCCCTGTTTTCCTGATCCCTTGGGGGGTAATGTCAAATATCCAGGAAAGGATGACGGTTACCGGAAATCCGACTGCAATGACAATAATGGTCAGGGTCACTGTCCAGGGAGGGAGTGCCAGTGCCGGGGTAATGATATCCATTAATTCAAGCAGGATAAATGCGGCCGGGGCATACATGGCCACTACCCTGAATACATTGCGCCTTTTCAACTCCCGGAGAAGCCATGAAAAATTCTTGCGTTGGGTCATCACGAGGTATTGTTGGTTATCTCAACTAATATACATGATCCTTTCAATAAATTCAAATGTGCCCTTAAACCTTTGACATTCAAAAAGGTCTAATCCAGTATGCATGACTAACCAAAACTGAAACAATCATGAAAAACACAAGGTCTGTACAAATGTTGTTCCTCGCAGGGATCGCTGTTATGTTGCTGATTCCCGCCAGTTCCCTGGCCCAGGGTAAATTGGATTTTTCGGGCAAATGGGTGCTCAATGAGGGTAAAAGCCAACTGGGAGAGACCAGGGGATTTTCAGCAGCGGAACTCTCCGTAAAACAGGATGGAGCCGCCATTAGCCTGGACCGTATAAGAGCAAACCGGGATGGGGAGATGAGAACGCGGAGTGAAACTTTGACTGCCGATGGCAAGGAGCATAAGGATGAGGGAGAGAACCGAACCACAACCAGCGTGGCAACCTGGTCCAATGACGGGAAATCCCTGACCATCAAGTATGACATTGAATTCGAACGGCAGGGGGAGACCTTCACCATGAAGAGGACAGAAGTATGGACCCTGGATAAGAGCGGAAAGATCCTGACGATCCAATCTGATTCGTCCTCTCAACGCGGGGATAGTTCAGTTACCCTGGTCTACGACAAGGGTTGAACCTTTTAGTAGTCAGGTAACTCTCTAATCAGGATGGTTTAATTTCTGATTGCCTGTTTTTCAGAAGCAACGAAGTAGCCAGGACCAGGATCAGCAGGAGAGATTGATAGAGAAAAACATCCTTGTATCCGGCTGTTCCTGTGGTCCGGGCAATGATCACTCCGATCAGGGCGGCACCGGTCAGTTGACCCACACTGATGAAGATGGTCAGCATGCCCTGGGTGACGGCCCGGTCTACCATGGAGGTCTCATTGAGCATGATGTACCTCAATGCGCTGCCTGAAAGAACCGAGAGGCCGAAGCCGATTAAAGCTCCCGAGATATAGAAAAGCATTTTGCTTTCGTCTGCCATGTGGAGAAGGAAGAATCCGGCCATGGAGAGGACCAGGCCCGCCATGATGATGATCCTGGATCCGAAGGAATCAATCATCCTCCCGAAGAGGGGAGAACCGATGGCTGTGGCAACGACCAGCGGAACCAGCATAAAACTGGCATCCGAAGGAGTTACCTGGAATGCCCCGACTGCGAAATTTGGAATAAACACAAAGGAAGATTGAAGGATTCCTGTGACTACAGCGATTGAACCGGAGATCAGGATCTGGCGGTTTTTGAAGTAGGTCAGTTTGATAATCGGGTTTTCTGCCCTTTTTTCTACACGGAATGTGACGACCAGGAGGAGCATGGCCGCGACCAGGTATGGAAGCACGTGAATGGAGAGCATGCTGGCAGCAAAATCTTTATTATCAAGGCGATTGATGCCATAAGCGAATGCGGCCAGCATCAACCCCAGCGACAGGATCCCCCTCCAGTCAAAAAGGCCAGGTGTTTCAACCCTGGTGGTGGGGATATGGCGGGTGCTTAAAAGGATCAGGACGATGGCGATGGGTATGTTGATAAGGAACAGCACGTGCCATTCAAAATACCGGAGCAGTACCCCGGCAAAGATCGGACCGATAATAAATGCCAGCCCAAAAACAGCCCCGATCAGCCCCAATACCCTGCCTCTTTTTTCAGGGGGGAAGATATCACCGACCACTGCCGAGGCCACCGGAAAAATTCCGCTGGCACCGAAGCCCTGAACAGCCCGTCCCATCAGAAGGGTGGTGAAGTTATGTGAAACCGAAACCACCAGCGATCCTGCTGCAAATATGGCAAGGGAGATGATGTAGATCTTCCTTCTTCCAAAAATATCCGACAACCGTGCAAAGAGTGAGACCCCCGTCAGGTTGAAAAGCACATAAATTGAGAAGATCCACCCAAGCACCCTGGGGGCAATATCCAGCGTGGTCTCTATGGAGGGTATGGCAGGTCCCACAATGGAGATATCCAGAGCGCCCATCAGAACTCCTGTGAATAGAATGGCAAGGATTCTCCTGTTATCTCTTTCGTTCATCTAATTTGAGAATGGACGCAAAGATAGGCACAGTTTTGCAGTTTGGATGCGGAGGTCAAAGGTTATTGCAACATTGACAAACAAGATGACATTAAGTGTGATCTGCAGAATTGGGAATACTCAGGTTTATACCGGCCCCTGAGGTGCTCATACATAGAACCATTGAATGGCATCTTCGAAATTGGAAAAGGTGCCCACTGTAACCCCCTTATTCCTGGCACAAAGTTCTTTGAAGACTTCTGTGTCAAAATTTACACCGGGCAATACCAGGATGGCAATCTTGTCCCTGTAGCTGTCCGGCACATCTGTCACGGCCTGGACCAGGTGATAGATTTCGCTTGTGGAAAGGATCCACTGGGTGCGGCGGAAATCCAGTAAAATCTCATAATCAGCAGGCGGCCGTTTGGGTTCGGCAATTTCATGAAGGGTTCTCCTGCTCTCTTCAAAGTCGATGGTTCCGTCATCGGAAACACTTAGATAGTCAACCGACCTGATGATTTTAATCTTAGTGGGCATTTGATTTGCGCTTAAGTTAAATATCCAGATGATTGATCAAGGTACGATCAATATTTATTTCTGCCAAGCACACGGACGCCAGGTCATGACCCGGTTCCCCGGATCTTTTTGACTGGCATTCACATTTGATCGTGTAAGTATCAGAATATCAGTAAAAAATATCCTGAGGGAGGTCTTTGTAGAGATTGTTATTCTGTAGAGGTAACAATCGAATCATTAGCTTCCATGGGTTGGATGGCTAATGATTCGATTCAAATGCATTATTTACTTGATGGCGATCACGGCACTGGAGGGCCCTGCCAGTTTCATCACTGAGATCCCGGTAAATCCGGCCTCCCTGGTCCACTCTTCAAAATCAGCTGCAGTAAAATCAAAACCCTCGGTTGTCTCAATCAACATGTTCAGGGACATCATCAATCCAAAAGCGTTTTCACGTCTTTCGTCGTCAATGATGTTCTCAATCACCACCAGAGAACCACCTTCCGGCAGTGCGTCGTATGCTTTCCGGATCAACATCTTCTTCTGATCGAGACCCCAATCATGAAGAATATTCCCCATGGTAATGATATCTGCTTTAGGGAAAGGATCCTTAAAGAAATCACCTGATTTTACCTCCACCTTGTTTGCCACACCCATTTTACTAACGTTTTCCAGGGCAATGGGGCTTACCTGGGGAAGGTCAAAGGAGATGCATTTTATCTGGGGATTGTGGGATACCACATGGGCCGATAATTGAGCCCCGGCTCCCCCAATGTCACATAAAGTGCGGTACGAGGTAAAGTCAAACTGAGTGGCGAAAGTGATGAAACTACCAGCCTGTGCCCCACTCATTGCATTTACAAATTCTCTGGTTTTATCTTTATTCTCATAGATCTCTTCAAAGAGGGATGTTTCTCCAGTCCTGATTTCATTCTGGGGCGTTCCCCTTTTCAATCCTTCCTCCAGGAAATTCCAGAATGGATAGAGGCGGTTGTCAGCCATTTCAAGCAATCCGCCCATGTATGACATCTTGTTCTTATCCAGAAAAAGATCAGAATCCGCTGCATTGGAGTAAAGGGCGGTCTCCTTGTTCCCTCTTTTTTCCAGGAAGCCAAGTGCAACCAGCGTATCAAGAAAATCGTAGAGTCCCCTGCCGTGCAAGCAAAGTTTGCGTTTCACTTCTTCACCGGACAGGGGTTTAGCAGCCAAATAGGTAAAGAGTTCCAGCTTTACAGCCGTTAACAGTGTCTTGGAAGCCCAAAAACCCATGCCAATCTGCATGATGTTTGAAGGATCGACCTTTTTTGCTTCCCTTACCTTAATACCCGCGGATTGTTCCATAATAAATAATTTTTAGATTGATCCTTTAAAAGGTAAGGCCTTTATTTGGAAACAATCTAAATAAATGACTATTTAACATGGAATTAACCGGCC
>JAHEEC010000020.1 GCA_024640885.1 Bacteroidota bacterium
CAGTCTGTGCGGAATGCACAGTATGAACAAAAGGATCCCCTGCTGATCTATAAATTCGAGGCATTTGAGCTTTTTACAGCCATGATCGAAAAGATCAACAAGGATGTGGTCTCCACCCTGATGAAAGCGCACATTCCCCTCAGGGATCCCCAGAGTGTGAAGAGGGCTGAAGCACCGAAACGGATGGATCTGAGCAAATTCGAGGCAAATAAGGATGAAATGCCCCGGTACAACGATCCCTCCGGGGGCGGACCTGGAAAGGATGGTCGCACCCAGGCCCATCAACCGGTCAGGGTAGAAAAGAAGGTGGGAAGAAACGAACCCTGTCCCTGCGGAAGCGGGAAGAAATATAAGAATTGTCACGGGCGGCCCGGGGGTACCGCCTAGGGATCAGTCATGCAACCTGCGGTCAAGCTGGGCGATCTCCTCGTATAACTTTTTGGTGGCGGGGATCAGGGGTAATCTGAGCACATTCCCGATCCAGCCCTGGATTTCCATGCTGGCCTTTACCCCGGCCGGATTTCCCTCTTTAAAGATGGCTTTCATCATAGGTAAAAGCCTGTAGTGCAATTCACGGGCCTTTTCAAGGGCGTTTTCCAGCGCAGCTGCCACCATGGTGGAGGTCAGTGCCGGGTAGGCATTCCCCAGCACGCTTACCACTCCATCTCCTCCTGCTGCAATCATGGGGAGGGTAATGGAGTCGTCGCCCGACACCACAAGGAAACCTTCAGGGCGGTCACGTATGATCTCCATGATCTGTTCAAAATTTCCCGAAGCCTCTTTCACGGCCACGATGGTTCCCTGAAAATCGCCCGCCAGCCGAAGGGTGGTCTCGGAGGAAATATTTGAGCCTGTCCGCCCCGGTACATTGTATAGCATCACGGGGACCCGGGCAACTGCCCCAATGGCTGCAAAATGCTGGTACATCCCTTCCTGGGACGGTTTGTTGTAGTATGGTGCCACACAGAGCAATCCATCGATGCCGTTCAGATCCATTTTAGTGATGGATTCTACACTTGCGCGGGTATCGTTCCCGCTGGCCCCCACGATGACCGGTACCCTGCCTCCATTGGCTTCCACCACACAGCGGACCACGTCCGATTTTTCTCCGGCCGAGAGGGTAGGGGTTTCAGCGGTTGTTCCCAGTGCAACCAGGTAATTGATCCCATTTTTAATGAGCCTGTCGGTATGCAATGCGAGTGTATCGAAATCTATTTCACCATTCTGACTGAATGGCGTAATCATTGCCACTCCTGTCCCTTTGAATTGAGTTGATATGGCCATAGGGGTCAGTTTGAAGGATTTAACATGTGTATATAATGCTTGATTTGTTCAGCAAGGTACCCAATATCATGATTGTCAGTAAGTTTTATCATCAGGTCATAGTCGTTCTCCTCTTCTGTGAAGGAGCCGACCTTGAACCTTGCGGTTGATAGCTGGACCAGGAACTGGATCTCAAGGGGGAGATCCCTGGTGAAGTCCACCATAATATCGGGGTCTTTTGAATAAAACAGGTCCACGGCTTCGCCTGTGGGTTTCAGGTACCAGTTCAGGTCCTTTTTTGTGATAAATGAATAGTTTTTCCAGAAAAGCATCTGCTGGGGGATCTCCTTCTGCCGGACATAGCCGAAAGCTGCGCATTCGATGCCCTTGCCTTCGATAAATTTTCTGAAATCCTTGATCACATGAAATGAATCTGGTTGGCTGGCATCAAAGAGGATCACCACCGATTTTGCAGTTTCAAAATTATGCACATGCACTTCGCGCTGGATGCCTTTCTTTTTCTTTTTAAGCATCCGCTTTCCAATGTTTTCTCTTAGCCCTGCCATAGTTCAAACAAAAGTACAATTAAAAATGAATGTGGCTAAGAAATGAGGGAGAGGAACTCATCCTCCGAGAGAATGGTAATTCCCAGTTTCAGGGCCTTGTCATATTTGCTCGGGCCCATATTCGTCCCGGCAAGGATAAAATCAGTTTTTGCACTGATGGAACCGGAGTTTCGCCCCCCATGCAGTTCGATCATGGTTTTCAGTTCTTCCCTTGAATGTTTTTCAAATACGCCTGAAATAACAAAGGATTTACCCTCCAGCGCCTTGCTCAGGCTCACCGGGGCAGAAGCAATTCTGAACTGCAGGCCCGCTTCCTTCAGGCGGTTCACCATCGACTTGTTCAACGGATCCCTGAAGTAGGCTATGACCGATTGCGCGATCCTTTCCCCGATCTCATCCACCGCTTCCAGGGTTTCCTGGTCCGCGGCAATGAGGTTTTCCAGGTCACCCAGTGCTTCCGCCAGTTTCCTTGCCACTGTCTCCCCCACATACCTGATGCCCAGCGCAAAGAGGACCCTCTGAAATGGCACCTGCTTTGACGCTTCAATGCTGTGGACCAGGTTGCGGGCGGACTTTTCAGCGAACCGCTCCAGGTGCACCAGGTCATCGAACTGAAGGTTGTAAAGATCTGCTGCGTTCCTCACGAGCCCTTCCCTGAAAAGCAGGTCGATAGTGGCCTCTGCCGCATTGATATCCATGGCCTTCCGGCTGATAAAATGTTCGATCCGGCCCTTTATCTGGGGTGGACAACCATTGGCATTGGGACAGTAATGTGCCGCTTCTTCCTCCTTTCGTTCCAGCAGGGTGCCGCATTCGGGACAATGGGTTATGAACCGGAAAGGGACGCTCCCCTGATCCCTGTGCTCCATGGAAACTCCCACGATTTTGGGAATGATTTCTCCACCCTTTTCCACAAAGACATGGTCCCCGATCCGGACATCAAGCAGGCTGACCTGGTCCGCATTGTGAAGAGAGGCCCTTTTTACAACGGTGCCGGCCAGCCGGACCGGTTCAAGATTGGCCACGGGGGTCACCGCACCTGTTCTGCCCACCTGGAAGTCGATGGAGTTCAGGCGGGATAGGCCCTGCTCCGCCTTATATTTGTAAGAAATGGCCCACCGCGGTGTCTTGGCCGTAAAACCCAATTCCTGCTGCAGGGCAATGGAATCAACCTTGATCACCACCCCGTCAATCTCGAAGGGAAGCTGATCCCTTGCCGATTCCCAGTGGTCGATGAACTGGAACACTTCAGCAAGAGAGCTTGCAAGCCTGTTGAACGGAGGGACCTTGAATCCCCAGTTGCGTGCCATTTCAAGACTTTCATGATGGGAGTCAAAGATCTGCTGTTCACTGGCCACATTGTAGAATAGGCAATCCAGCGGCCGCCTGGCGGCCTCCAGTGAATTTTGCATTTTAAGGGACCCCGATGCGGTGTTCCTCGGGTTTGCAAATACGGGTTCACCCATTTCGCTCCGTCTTCTGTTCATCTCGCGGAAATCTTCAATGGGGATGATCACTTCGCCCCTGATCTCAAACTGGGCTGGATATCCTTCACCATGAATCTTCAGAGGAATGGAACGGATGGTCCTGATGTTGCCGGTCACATCATCACCCCGGGTACCGTCCCCCCTGGTCAGGGCCCTCCAGAGGGACCCATCCCTGTAGGTGAGCGAAACAGCCACGCCGTCATATTTCAGTTCACAAAAATAGGATACCTCATCCCCGGTCACTTTTCTCACCCTTTCGTCAAATTCCTGTAACTCCTCCCTGCTGTAGGTATTGCCCAGCGATAACATGGGAATCCGGTGTGGAAATGACTCGAACTCCAGGTTCAAATCACTTCCCACCCGATTGGTGGGTGAGTTGGGATCGCCGTACTGGGGGTGCTGGAGTTCCAGGTCCTGCAATTCCTTGATCATCAGGTCATACTGGTAATCCGGAAAACTGGTATCCGACCTGACATAATAGTTGTAGTTATGCAGGTGAAGTTCTTTTCTGAGTGTGTCAATCCTGGCTTTCGCCTGTTCGGGAGTCATCGGATGCAGCTTTTGAACAAAAGTAAAAAATATTTCTCCTTTAGCTTTTATTCTCTACTTTTAAGCCATCCGTGTTCCTTAAGAATTTCCTGGAAGCCCATGAAGATCCGAACCATTCTGATATCCGCAGGTATATTGTGGACCGCTTTGAGCTCCCAATTGGAAGGACAGGTTCAGTTTCCGGGTAAACCGGTGGGTGCATTCAGCCGTTTCAAAGCAGCGGATGTGATGTATGTGCTTCCTCCCCTGGACCCGCTGGAAACAGAGGCGAAAGTTATGGGGAACCTGGATCGCCAGAAAAAACCGCTGGAGTTTGCGCTGGTGCGCCCGGTGACTCTCTCCCCCGAATCCAATGGCAGCTGGATCACCCAGGACCAGTTCCGCATCTGGCGCATCCATATTGTATCACCCGGGGCCTTTTCAATGGGTGTGGTGTTTAACCGCTATGCCCTGGAGCCAGGGGTGAAACTGTTTGTGTATGAGCCGGATATGATCGAAGTAAGGGGGGCATTTACCTCAGGGAACAACAAGACTTCCGGAATCCTGCCTGTATCGCAGGTGCCCGGTGATGAACTGATCATCGAGATGCAGGTACCCGTGGGTATGGCACGGTATGGCGAGCTTGCCGTTGAATCTGTTTCCCACGCGTTCCTGGATGTGAATCAACTCCCTGGAAACGCCGCCTGTCCTCCCGGCCAGTTCGGATGTTCCAAGGCATGCGAAATTGATATCAACTGTTCCGAAGGGGATGACTGGCAGCTCACCAAGCGGTCGGTGGTTCGGATCTTTACAACCACCCAGTATTGTTCAGGGGTTCTGCTGAACAACACTGCATATGATGGAACCCCCTATGTGCTCACAGCTGAACATTGTATTAACAGGAGCGAAATCGCGGACCGTTCGGTATTTTTATTCAATTACGAGAGTCCCTCCTGTTTTGGCGGGAACGGGTCCACCGGCCAGTCCGTAGCGGGGAGTCTCTTCCTGGCTTCGGGTGACAGCCTGGACTTCGGCCTGGTGAAGCTTTCCAAGGCTCCTCCCGAATCCTATGATGTTTTTTTCGCAGGGTGGGACCGGAGCGATTTCCAGACCACGGGAACGGCCACCATCCACCATCCCTGGGGGGACGTGAAGAAGATATCCTTTGATTTTGAGAGCCCCTCCATTCCGGCCCAGCCCGGCGACGTGCCCTATACCGATCTGGATGATTACCACTACTTCGCATTCTGGTGGATCCGGGGTTGGGATATGGGATCCACCGAAGGAGGATCTTCGGGCTCTCCGCTTTTCAATGCAGCCGGGAGGGTGATCGGCTCACTGAGCGGAGGGATTGCCAGGTGCGGCGACTCCATCGGGTATGATGCGGAAGCGGACCGGGTCATTTATAACAAGGCATTCAATTATGACGATTATTATACCCGGCTCAGGTATGCCTGGGACCATTCCGGGGCAGCCGGCTCTTCCCTGAAACCGTGGCTGGACCCGCAGAACACGGGGGCCACCACCATTGCAGGCTACCATCCCACCGCAACGGAACCTCTGGGTATGGTGCCGGGATCCCGTTTCACCATCTTTCCCAACCCGGTCTCGGATCTTCTCCGGGTAACTTCCTCTTTCCCCAACGGGGGAAGAGTCTCATACCGCATCATCGATCTTGCGGGATCTACGAAGTCAATGGGCGTTTTGGACCCGGACGGATCGGGCAGCCTCAATACAGCTTCCCTGGCACCCGGGATTTACCTGATCCACCTCAGTTCGGGGAACCATCAGGAGAATCATAAATTTATAGTTTCACGATGAAGATCTGGACCCTCCCGGGCATAGCGTTCCTGCTCCTGGTTGGGTGCAACCGGGGTGGCCGCCATGCATCTTTTGCAGATCAGGCGGAAGGGAACTCCTACACCGCATATGCAAGTGGATTCGAAGTGGTGGAACGGGAGCACTTTAAACTGATTAAGGTACATGATCCTTGGCAAAACAGCAGCAATGTGACCTTTTCATATGTGCTGGCAGAAGAAAGCAACCTGGTCCCCGATTCCCTTTCCGATGCACTGTTTATTAAAACACCGGTGCGCCGTGTCATTACACTTTCCACCACCCACGTGGCCATGATCGGGCAGCTCGGGATGGAGGAGACCATCGTGGGAGCATCGGGGACCGGATTTATATTCAACCCTGAAATCAGGAGGCGGATCAATGAAGGAAGCCTCCAGGAGGTGGGGTATGACCAGGGACTCAGTTATGAAACTATCGTTACCCTTGAACCGGATGTCCTGTTCATGTACGGGGTGGAGGGGAGCGAGAGGGCCATCTCGGAAAAATTGGGGGAGCTGGGGGTTCCAGTGGTATTCTGTGGAGATTACCTGGAGCCCCATCCCCTGGGAAAGGCGGAATGGATCAGGTTCTTTGCACTCTTCTACGGAATGGAGAAGGAGTCAGACCTGTTTTTCCTTCAAATCGATTCCACTTACCGGGCCCTTTCAGCCAGGGCCTCCGAATGCAGCGACCGGCCGCGTGTGCTGACCGGGTTGCCCTGGAAGGATACATGGTATATGGCAGGGGGCAACAGTTTTGCAGCCCGGCTCATCGAGGATGCCGGCGGGGCATATCTCTGGAGTGACAATTCATCCGGGGAAGCCGTGCCCCTGGACCTTGAATCGGTCTTCGCCCGCGCCGTGGATGCAGAGGTCTGGATCAATCCAGGAGCCGCGGAAAACATGGCTGACCTGAACCGGTTCGATGAAAGGTTCAGTGCGCTTGACGTGGTGAAAAAGGGACGGGTCTACAACAACAACAAACGGATCTCCGCCAGAGGAGGAAACGACTACTGGGAATCGGGCACACTCCGTCCCGACCTGGTACTGGCCGATCTCATATACGTGTTTCATCCTGATTTATTGACAGATCATGAGCTGTTTTATTACATGAAATTAAAATAATCGTTACTTTTGATAGGAATCAAATCCCATGATCATGGCTAGCATCAGGCTCTTAAAGAAGGATATCAATAAACTTGCGTTCGATCTGCTCCAGGAGTGCTTTTCCTACAGGCATTACTCTCAGGAGCTTTCTGAAGATAAATTCGATGAGGTCATTAAGAAAATAGTGCTTCTGAGGAATGAACTGATCCTGAGGGCAAACCATCCTGAAACCGATGCCGATGCCTCCTCCATGAAAGCGCACTACCAGCAGGTGCAGCTGGACCTGCTCAAGCTTGCCGAGGTCGTCGAAGAGCTAAAGCAGTAAGGTGTGAAGAGCCGGTCCAGGAGTATGTTGATCATGGGATTGTTGTTGCTGCTCCTGGTCATCCTTAGCCTGCTTGATATCCGGCTGGGCAGTGTAAGAATCACTTTTTCAGAGATGCTCCGGCACCTTGGCGGTTCAGCAACTTTATCAGAGCAAAAGTTAATCATACTTAGTAAATTCAGGCTTCCCAGGCTGGCTACGGCACTTCTTGCCGGTGCAGCTTTGCCTGTCTGCGGGCTCCAGATGCAGACCCTCTTTCGAAATCCCCTAGCAGGGCCTTACGTCCTGGGGATCAGCTCCGGGGCCAGTTTCGGCGCAGCAATGGTGGTGTTGGGTGCGGGTGCCACAGGGATCGTGGCCACATGGAACCTGGCTCTGGCTGCCTGGCTGGGGGCGGGTACAGTGATGCTCCTGCTCCTGTTTGTCTCTTTGAGGATCAGGGATGTGATGACCATCCTCATCCTTGGGATTATGTTTTCCAGCGGGCTGGGGGCGGTGATCAGCATCATGCAATACTTCAGTCAGGCCTCGGCCCTGAAGTCATTTGTAATCTGGAGCATGGGAAGCCTGGGGAACGTGACGGGATCCCAGCTGAATATAATGACCTGGGCCATCCTGCCCGTGCTGCTGATCTCCTTCACCTACGCCAAGGTTTTGAATGGACTGATGCTTGGAGAGGAATATGCGGTAACCATGGGGATCAGGATCCTGCGCACCAGGATCATTATTTTCGCAACAACCAGTATCCTGGCGGGTACGATCACCGCCTTTTGCGGGCCCATTGGATTCATCGGGATTGCTGTGCCCCACGTGGCCCGATTTATCCTGCGTCAATCGGACCACAGGTTGCTGATCCCGTCCACCATGCTCACCGGAATGGTGGTGCTGGTGTTGAGTGATATTATATCCCAGCTGCCAGGGACCGAACGGGTTCTTCCCATCAATGCGGTCACTTCCCTGATCGGGATCCCGGTGGTGATCTGGCTGGTCATCCTCAACCGAAAGGCACATTCCGTGTGATGACTCAATCCAGGGGCGAACATATCATCTCACTGGAAAATATTTCCGTTGGTTACGGTGGGGAAGAGGCCCTCTTGCATGAAATAAACCTATCTGTGAATCAGGGAGAGATGGTTGCAGTCCTGGGCAGGAACGGGAGCGGAAAGAGTACTTTGTTGAAATCGTTGATCGGCCTTCAACCTTGCCTGGAAGGCGCATGTTACCTGGGTAATGACACAGTTCAGAGCTATTCCCCCAGGAGGAGGGCACAGAGGGTCAGTTACGTCTCCTCCCTGCTCACCCAATTTCCGTCCATCTCTGTGCGGGAACTGGTTTCCCTGGGCAGGATGCCCTACACCGGCTGGACCGGGAGGATGGATGAATCAGACAGGCGGATCATTGATCGGGCCCTCCGCGAGGTGAGGTTGAATTCATTTGAGAATCGAAAGCTGGACCAGTTAAGTGACGGAGAAAGACAGAGGGCCATGATTGCCCGCGCTTTCGTCCAGGATACACCACTCATGGTACTGGACGAACCAACCGCTTTCCTGGATATTCCAAATAAATACGAGCTGGTCCGTCTTCTGACGCGTTTTCGCGACGGCGGCAGGTCCGTGATCTATTCCACCCATGACCTCGAGACTGCCATGATCTGTGCTGATAAGCTATGGGTGATCCACGGGGGAAGGATCGCTGAAGGTGCACCTGAGGATCTGGGTATCTCCGGGATATTCAATACCCTGTTTCAAAATACCGGGATAGCCTTTGACGAGGAGCATCACCGCTTTAAATATACCGAAGCTGCAAAAGGAATCATTCAGTTGAAAGGTGAACCGGGAAATGTCCTGAACTGGACCCGCAGTGCACTGCAGCGAATGGGATTTGAGATTTCCGACGAGGGCGATTCTATCCTTTCTCTGACCCAAAATAAAGGGGGAGCGGTCTGGGAACTGTGGCAGAGGGGTGAGAAAAGAACTTTTCCAAACATTTATAGTCTGGCTCGATTCTTGAAAAAGGTTAAATAATTCTGTAATTTGAACCGGATTTTCTAAACTATCTTGAAATGAGTGTAAAAAAGATCATTGCCTATACATTGTCAGTGCTGGTACTTCTCTTTTCAGTGGTGGCTATTCTCGGAATCTGGGACATTGTGGATATCGAAGACCTCATTGCCCGCATGTTTAAATCTTTAATGGTGATCCTGGCTGCTGCTGCGGTGGTTGTCCTTATCTTCTCCATCCTGGACAGGCCCGAACGAAAGGACGAAGGAGGCAGTTAATCAATTAACCTGACAATTTTTTCGGCCCCGGTCCTGTTTGACAGCTCTCGCAGGGCCTTTTTCCTGTTCCTGATCTGCCCTTCATCAAAGGTCAGGACCATCAATCTGTCCAGTTGCCGGATAATTTCTTCGGTGGTATCGGCCACGGCGCACAGTACGTCGAGCCCTGTTCCTGTGACCATTTTGGAGTTTACCAGGCAGTGCCTCCCCGAATAGAGTGCATGGAGAAGTTTCAGTTTCGTGCCGGTGGCCTGTGAGGTGTGCAACAGGTTAACCTGCGCATTCCGGATGAGTTCATCCATCTCGCGCTCGGATGGGTTTGAAATTAACCTGACCCTGGCATGGCGGGCACATTTTCTCCGGAACCTTTCGGATGGATTTTTCCCGGCCACCACCACCGCATATTTGGTTTTGGAGAGTGATTTTGCGGCCAGTTCCAGGAATTTCTCCGAATTCTCAGAGACGCTGAGGTTCCCGTGGAACAGGATATATTCCCCCTTTCCCGGTGACGAGATTACCTCGTCGAAACGATGAAAAGGAGGGATGAAAAAGGCATTTCCATAAGTGTGGTTGAAATATTCGGTTTCATGCTTGGAGATCCCCAGGATGCAGTCGGCCTGATGCAGAATCTTTTCATAGCGTCTCAGCTTTGCTGATTCGGTGCGCAGGAAAATCTTACGGAACAGGTTGAATTCGCTTTTTGATAATTCCCTGTGGTACCGGTGTTCAATATTGTGTGCCCTCACAAGGATCTTCTTTTTTGCTTCTGCGCATTGCAACAGCACGCCTGTGGAGTGGAGGCCTTCAAATAATACCGGAAAAGAGTCTCCAAGAAGGTTCATTGGCATGGAATTTGAACTTCTTGTACGGATGATGTATGGTTCGGATGAGAAAAAATATCGCACTCCGGATTTTCGGGGATAATAATGGACTTTAAAGCATAGATCATCAAGTTCTTTGGGATTCTGACGGCCATACTCGAAACAGTGCAGGATCACCTGGACACCTGCCTGTTTAAGGGCTATCAGTTTATAAAAGATATCTATGACCCCCCCATAATCAGCCGGATAAGGGATGTTGAATGCAACGATATGAAGGAATTTTGCAGACACAGCGGGGCGTGCGGGGTATTTTAAGTTAGAATGCCTAATATAGGTCATTTAATATTAACATTTTTTAAAGGATTTTTTAAAAAATTAATGCAACATTTTAGTTATTTTGACGTTTAATATAGTGTAGAAAGTTTATTGATTATCAGTCAGATAATTTCGTTCTTTGTTCTACATTTCTTTTCATAGATTTAGTTTTAGGGTTAGTTTAGTTTTAGGTCCCTCTGCGCCAGCAGGGGGACTTTTTTTATGGGAAACATAGGCGCGCTAAGTTCGCTTCATTTTCTATCTTTGCAGCTCAATTTACATGAAATGCAACGCATCGATCAGATAATTAAATCTGTGGCCATTGAGGCTTTCAGAAGCACCTGGAAGGTTGACCTGCAGGAAGACCAGCTGCAGGTCCAGAAAACCCGCAGGGAGTTCCAGGGGGATTTTACATTGGTTGTCTTTCCCCTTTTAAAGCATTCGAAGTCCACCCCCGAAGAGACGGCCAATGCCCTTGGCAGCTATATGGTCGGCCACTCAGAGATGCTGTCGGGATATAATGTGATCAAGGGCTTCCTGAACCTGGAGGTCTCCTCAAAATACTGGAAAACCCTGGTGAACGGTGATCTTCGTTCCCCGAATTATGGCTTTACCGGCGTGGAAAAGAATTCTCCGCGGGTAATGATCGAGTTTTCCTCTCCAAATACCAATAAACCACTGCACCTGGGGCATATCCGGAACAACCTGCTTGGGCATTCCATTTCCAGGATCATGGAAGCCACCGGCCACCGGGTGACCAGCGTAAACCTGGTGAATGACCGTGGAATCCATATATGCAAATCAATGCTGGCCTGGCAGAAAGATGGTCAGGGTGAATCTCCGGAATCAGCCGGTATGAAAGGCGATCACCTGGTCGGGAAGTATTATGTGCAATTTGACAGGGTGTATAAGGCCCAGGTGGAAGAACAAGTGAGCCTGGGTAAATCAAGGAAGGAAGCTGAAGCAGAAGCATCCATCCTGCTGGAAGCCAGGGAGATGCTCAGGAAATGGGAGGCCGGGGATCCCGAAGTGAGAAAACTCTGGGAAAGGATGAACGGTTGGGTTTACGAGGGATTCGAAGAAACATACAGGCGCCTGGGGGTTAAATTTGACAGAACTTATTATGAATCCGAGACCTATAAGCTGGGAAAAGAGATTGTACTGAAAGGCGTTGCCGAAGGCATCCTTTATAAAAAAGAAGATGGTTCCATCTGGGCAAACCTGGAGGATGAAGGTTTGGATCACAAGTTATTGCTTCGCTCCGACGGGACCTCGGTGTATATGACCCAGGATGTGGGTACGGCCCACCAGCGGCATGAGGAGGTTGGTTTCGATTCACACATATACGTGGTCGGCAATGAGCAGAACTACCACTTCCAGGTGCTTGCCCTGGTGTTGAAAAAACTGGGATTTGCCTGGGCCGATAAGTTGTACCATCTCTCCTATGGCATGGTGGAACTACCGGAAGGAAAAATGAAATCCCGGGAAGGGACCGTGGTGGATGCAGATGATCTGATGGATGAGATGATCAAAACAGCCAGGCAGATGTCAGAGGAGCTGGGAAAACTGGAAGGGTACGGGCAGGATGAGAAGGATCAGATCTACAGGCAGGTGGGGATGGGGGCACTGAAATACTTTATTCTCAAAGTGGATCCTAAGAAAAACATGACCTTTGATCCCAGGGAGTCGGTTGATTTTAATGGCAATACCGGACCATTCATCCAGTATACCTATGCCCGGATTCAGAGCGTTTTGAGAAAGGGAGCGGAGGAAAGGTTGCCCATGGGGGACCTGGAGTTGAATGAGAAGGAGGTTTCCCTCATCCGCATGATGCATGAATACCCCGAAATCATCCAGGAGTCTTCAAGGACCCTGAACCCTTCACTCATCGCAAATTTCCTTTATGACCTGGCAAAAGAGTTTAACCAGTTCTACCACGATTACAGCATTCTGAGCGCCGAGTCTGAGGAACTTGTGGAACAGAGGTTGCTCCTGGTGGATGTGATTGGCAGGATCATCCGGTCGGGCATGGAATTGCTGGGAATCGAGGTCCCTGAGCGGATGTAAATGGAATGATCATGAAACGAATGCTTTTCTTCTTTGTGATGATGGGGGTGACTCTGGTGGCCAGTGGCCAGAAGAGCAGGGTTTTGTCAGTATTCCAGATGATCGAATCAGGCAAGTATGAAGAGGCCAAGGAGGCCGTTGAACTGGCGGTATGGAATGACAAGACCTCCCGTTGGCACAGAACCTATTATGCAAAAGGATTGCTCTGCCAGGAAGCTTTCGAAGCGGGGTTTGAAAAAAATGATGCAAAAAAAACCGGCCTTTATCCCGATCAGCTTGTGGTTGCTTACAGTGCCTATGAGAAAGCGCTGGATCTTGATACAAGGGGACGGTTATCCCAGGCTGTCTCCATGCAATACTACGGCCTTGCCAATGATTTTCAGAAGCTGGGTCAGAGCTACTTTGCGAAGAGTGAGTATACCAGGGCGCTGGAAGCCTTTGAACATGCACTGATGGTGAGTAAAAGTGAGCTTATCTCTGTGCAAACAGACACAAACCTGGTATACAATACCGCCATGGCTGCTTACGAGGCCAGGAAATGGGAGAAGGCAATCAGTTACCTGACAGGTCTGAATGATGATGGCTATTCCCCCAATACCGCATTGCTGCTCTATCATTCCCTGGTGCAGAGCGGTGATTCCACAGCAGCTGAACAGGTCCTTGTTGCAGGTGTGGAGAAGTATGACTACAATGAAAACATCATCCTTCAGCTGGTGGATCTGCTGGTGGGATCCAACCGACCGGACGAGGCGGTTGAACTCTTGACAGCTGCTTCAGGACGCCACGCGGACAATCATGTTTTCCCGTGGACCTGCGGATTGGTTTACCAGCGCATGAACCTTTTTGACCAGGCCATCGGGAGCCTGTCCCGGGCTGCCTCCATGGCACCGGAAGAGGAGGTGGGGATCTATTATAACCTTGGGATCTGTTACTATAACATCGGGGTGACCATCAATGAATCGGCCCGGATTATTAAAAGCAACCTGGAGTACAAGGCAGCGAAACAACAGGCCATGGAAAAATTCCGTGAATCTGTGACCTGGCTGGAAAAAGCATTTGATCTTGATCCAACCGACCAGCAGACCATCTCAAAACTCTCCCAGCTTTATTACCGGCTCCAGATGACCGAAAAGCAGAAGAACCTGGAGATGCTGGTGCAGTGATCAGAGCTTGAAGAGCATGGACAGCCCTACAAACTCCTTGAACTGACTCCTTGCTACTTTCTTCTGGCTCCCGTCGGGCATCATGACCGGTTGGTCGTTTGAATCAAACAGGGGAAACCTGACATCATCGTCATAGATCAGGTGAAGGTTCAGCCTGATCGTAAAGAACCAGTTAATCTTTTTATCAAGGAGCATTTCCCAGTCCACATCAATATTCTCAGGGTGGTTCAGGTAGTTGGAAAATAGCCTGAGCCTGTTGGTAATGCTCAAATCCTCCATGGGGCTGAATGTATTGAACAGCACAACCTGGGTCCCGAGTTCCTGCTTGGCCTTTTTGGTACTGGCGATGCCGTGCCTGGTCTGGTCAACCAGTGCGGTATCAAGCACAAAGGTGTTTTTATAGGAGAGAGGGGCCAGGTTAAGGGTGGTATGCTTGAAGGGTTTGTATTCCACACCAAGACCAATGGTCAGGGAGGCCGGATTCAGGAATTTAGATTCAACCACCGAATCGTTGGGGTAATTATAGCCTTTGGCCACCTGGCTCTTCATATAAAAAGAGGCGCTCATCCCGATCTTGCCGGAAGCGTTCCTGTTAAATTTAGAATTGATCTCAAAAAGATCATTGTTTTTCCTGAACCCCTTCTCCTTGGTAGCCAGTGTCCCGAACTGCAACCTGATGCTGTTGATCCACTGGGTGTTCGCAGTGGTGTTGTTGTAAATGGCAAGCCCTGTAACATCAAACATGGTGGTGAGCGAGCTTTCGCCTCCCTTGGTCCAGTTTGAGAGGTAAGTCTGACTTAAGGAGAAGGCGCTTGTCAATTCTTTATCCCAGAAAATCGGAACAGGTTCCAGCATTGAAATCTCTGCAAGGGATTGATCCGGTTCACGCAGCTGCCGGGGAAGATGTTCCGTCTGGGCGATCATCATCCGGTTCACATCAATATCATCCTCAAGGAGCAGGCTGATCTCATTGGGGGCGGGATTTCCGATCCAAAGGGTGATGGAATCATTTTTATAATTCTTGACCCAGAAACGGGTCGATTCCATGTCCCCGGTGGTGACCCAGAACGGTGTTTTTCGCCCGTATATATCATCAATCATAAGCCTCGTGGAGTCCCTGCCCTCGGTAAATTCCAGGAGGGTTTCCACTGCGTATTGAAGTGAATCAAGGTGGAACCTGCCAGGCAGCAACAGGAAGGGAGAGTGATCCGCCGCAATCCAGCGGTATGAGGTATCCACAAAGACCACATAGCCCATGTCCCTGGAAATGTATGATTTCCCATGGTATCCTTTGCTCCTCACAGGTGGTGAAATCCGGTTCCTTTGGTAGGAGTGCATTGAGATATGCAGCGCCTCCAGCGCAAAGGTATCTATGCTGGTTACCAGCAGGGTATCTGCAATAAAAAGGGTCGAATCGAGCATTCCGTTTTCGTCAAGAATTGAATCGGACAGGGTGAGGGTTGAGAAATCCACGGGGTATTTGAGTCGCATCTCCTCTTTCAAAATCAGTCCCAGGCTCCAGCCCACGGTATCCACAATAAATGTGGTATCATTCAGCCAGCGGATTTTCAGGGAGTCGCTGTACGGGACCTTCTCCAGAGACAAGGGAATGGATCTAAGATCCATCTGGTGCAGCAACGCAGTAACCGAGTCATAGGGCTCTGCGGTTTGCCGGAGCAACCTGAGAAGGGCCTTCTGGTATTCATCTCCTTTTGATCGCCAGATGCTCCGGTCCATTGACACCTGTTGCACATAATTTATGGCCGATTCTAAAGTGAATACGGGAACCGTGTCCACAGTGCCTGACACGGGTAGCCCCGTTTCATCCCCGGTTTGCGCATGACAGATGGATGCAACCAACAGGGATGCAATAAAAAGGTACCTGCGTATCATAGGAGTGGATTTCTTCTGAAAACGGATATTATCTCTGAATATTTCTTTTGGCGGCCTTCAGGGTATTTGAAAGCAGTGATACCCTCGTCATGGGACCCACGCCTCCCGGTACGGGGGTAATATAAGCGCATTTTGGTGCCACCTCCTCGTAAACCACATCACCTTTCAGGCGAAATCCTGATTTTGTATCAGGGGCGGGGACCCTGGTGGTTCCCACATCAATAACCACCGCACCCTCTTTCACCATGGACGCCTTCACAAAGCCCGGGACCCCAAGGGCGGCAATCAGGATATCCGCAGAGGCACATAATTGCTCCAGATCCCTGGTCCGGCTGTGGGCAACCGTGACGGTGGCATTGATGGATTTTTGTGACATCAGGATGCTCATGGGTCTTCCGACGATATTGCTCCTTCCCAGCACCACGCAATGTTTTCCCGCAGTTTCGATGCCATACCGTTTCAGCAGCTCAACAATGCCGCTGGGAGTGGCCGACACGAAGGAAGGAAGGCCGATGACGGTGCGGCCAACGTTCACGGGATGAAATCCATCCACGTCCTTCTGAGGATCAATGGCCTCAATCACTTTCTGTTCGTCAATATGGTCCGGAAGGGGCAACTGGACAATGAATCCGTCCACCTGATCATCATTATTGAGCGCTTCGATCTTCGCAAGCAGCTCCTCCTCTTTCACATCATCTTCAAACCTGACCAGGGAAGATCTGAAACCAACCTCCTGGCAATCCTTGATCTTGAATGCCACATAAGTTTCACTGCCTCCGTCGTGACCTACAAGAATGGCAGCCAGGTGGGGATTCCTGTGACCGGAAGCGACCAGCGAATCCACCTCTTTTTTGATCTCATCTTTGATTGCACCTGCAGTGGCCTTTCCGTCAATAATTTGCATGGATTCCTCTTTAAAATTTTTATCTGGATCAGCGCATATTGGGGATCCGTGTCCTGCCTCCTTTTGCGGAGGTCATCACTTTCATCATTTTCCTGGTCTCATCGAACTGCTTGACCAGCCTGTTTACCTCAGGAACCGTGGTGCCACTGCCGTCAGCGATCCTTCTTCTCCTGTTCCCGTTCAAAATGGCCGGATTGGCCCGTTCGTCAGGGGTCATTGAATTGATGATGGCTTCAATGCTCTTAAAGGCATCATCATCCAGATCCAGGTTTTTCATGGCTTTGCCCATGCCGGGGATCATGCTTGCCAGGTCCTTGATGTTCCCCATTTTCTTAATCTGCTGGATCTGGGACATGAAGTCGGTAAAGTCAAACTGGTTCTTGGCTATTTTCTTCTGCAGTTTGCGGGCCTCTTCCTGGTCGTATTGTTCCTGTGCCTTCTCCACCAGGGAGACAATATCCCCCATTCCCAGGATCCGGTCGGCCATCCTTTTGGGATGGAAGGCATCCAGCGCATCCATTTTCTCACCTGTACCCACAAACTTGATGGGTTTGTCTACCACTGCCCTGATGGAGAGGGCGGCACCGCCGCGTGTATCCCCGTCAAGCTTGGTGAGTACGACACCATCATAATCCAGCCGCTCATTGAATTCCCGCGCGGTGTTCACGGCATCCTGCCCAGTCATTGAATCCACCACAAAAAGAATCTCGTGGGGTGTAACGGCCTCCTTGACAGCGGCGATCTCGTTCATCATCGCTTCATCGATAGCCAGGCGTCCGGCCGTATCGATGATCACGGCATTATACCCCTTCATTTTGGCCTCCTTGACCGCGGCTTTTGCGATTTTCACCGGGTTCATATTCCCCTCTTCCGTATAAACGGGTACTCCAACCTGCTCTCCGACGACCTTGAGCTGGTCAATGGCAGCCGGCCTGTACACGTCGCCAGCCACAAGCAAGGGATTCTTCCCCTGTTTATTTTTCAGGAGCGATGCCAGTTTTCCTGAGAATGTGGTCTTTCCCGAGCCCTGTAACCCGGCGATGAGAATCACCGTGGGATTTCCCTGCATGTTCATGGCCTCATGCTCGCCACCCATAAGTTTGGCCAGGTGGTCATGCACGATTTTCACCATCATCTCCGAGGGCTTCACGGCGGTGAGGATTTTCTGGCCCAGGGCCTCCTCCTTTACCTCCTCGGTGAATTGCTTGGCGATTTTGAAATTGACATCGGCGTCCAAAAGGGCGCGCCTCACATCTTTCAGGGTCTCCGCCACATTGATCTCCGTGATCCTGCCCTGTCCCTTAAGCATTTTAAAGGATCGATCGAGCCTTTCTGATAGATTTTCAAACATCTGCAGTAAATTGGAATTTCAATCTGCAAAAGTAGATAAAATCGATCAGAGATAAAAGGAGAAATCAGAAAGCACTCCTACTCCTCCACAGGTGCAACCGGAATGGTGCCCAGGAGGGATATTTCCTGCAGGTTTGAGTAATCATAGATATAGAACCCGTCCTCCCCGATCATGAATAAGAATGAGGAAAGGGGGATCACATCATGGGCATGGATCTCTTTGAACTCAGCAATCTTGTGGTTGGTGATATTGTATGGATCGGTGGCATCATAGACCTTTAGCCCATGGTCTCCCTCGCAAACAAACAGGATGCTCCCGTCAATCCCCAGTCCATAAGGATCCGACATGGCATAGGAGACCATGCTTTTGGGGTTGTATTTATCCGCAATGTTGATCACTTCGAGAAGGTTTTGCGTTCCTCCGCAGGTATTGCCTGCACGAAGGGTCACATAGGCCAGGTTTCCGCTGACCACGACAGGGTCACAGGCGGTCACGTGCTGGTAAGTGGACAAAAAGTTGGGTACGGATGGTTCCAGGAGGCTGAGTATATGCATGCCGTTGGAGGTGCCTACATACATATATTCCCCGGAAATAAATATGGTTTCCACGTTTCCCCAGAGGTATTGTTCGTTTTTTAATTCCGGTTGGTCGGTATTGCTGATATCAATGGTCTTGAGCTTATATGTGCTTTCCAGCGCATAGAGATAATCGTCATAGGTGAGAAACCGGGCCATTGAGCCCCCCACTCCGTATGCACTTCCTGCACCTGGGGATCCTCCCATGGTTTTATTGTACCTCATATCACCGGATGCAAGGGAGACATAATCATAGTAGATGGGCCATGGGTAGGGATTGTGATAAACCTCCTTGGTGATCTCCTTGATCTCAAATTCAGTAATTACGCCCAACTCCTGGTCAATTTCATCCAGGGGATAATCCCAGTCATACGTCGGGATCACATATTCAAACAGATCTTCGATGCGTTTAACTTCGCTTGGCTGCAAGGGATTGGAGATATCGATCAGGACCAGGTCCACATAGCTGTCGGCATAGAGCATATTGTCCTTGATAGCCATGTCCACGTTCCCTGGGATATTGATGAAGGCTTTCAGCGCCGGGTGGGCAGGATCGGAGAGATCGACCACATGAATCCCCTTGCCGTATTCGTTGATATACATGTACTGGTCCTTAAAATAGATCTTTCCGGGTTTGACTAGCGCTTCACCGGTGGATACATTAAAGGAGGTTCGCAGCTCATCATAAGACATATATACGGGCACATTGGCCTTATAGGTCTGTAATTTCCTGTCCTCGCATGAGGTAACGGCAAGTGCCAGGAACAGGGCGAGGAAAATCGTTTGCTTCATCATCGGGCCTTTTAATTTCGGGTGGTTTGCACATAGGATGCAGGATGTGTCCTGCGGGTTGCGTGGGTGACGCAACCTTTTGGCGACCTCCTCCATCCTGATGAAAAACAACCCCGAACCTAATCAAGGAATCCATGAATCGAACAAACCCTTTAAATGCTATCACGATCATCGCGCTGATCCTCTCCACAACCCTGCTCTCGGCACAGGAGGTGGACCATGTATACCTTAAGAACGGAAGCGTGATCCGCGGTAATATTCTGGAGGTTGAACCTGTGGATCATGTAAAGATCCAGGATTTGTCAGGGAATATCTGGTATTACCCGATCTCCGATGTAGAAAGGATCACTTCGGAACCCTTCAGAGATCAACCTTATGGTAAAAAAGAGCGCCTGGAATTCACTGCGGGATTTGTAAATATGACCTCCATAGGATTCCTGGCCGGCTCCTCCAACAATGCACAACCTGCACCTTTTAGCCTGATCATGGTAAACGGATGGCGCAACACCGCGGGGCTCTTTACCGGCATAGGGCTCGGAGTTGAATTTCTCACCACCAACTACTTTCCCATTTTTGCGGATTTGAGATATGACCTGCCGGGAAAGGATGTGGTGCCCTATGTCATGGCCAAGGGAGGTTATTCACTGCCGCTCTCGGGTGACCGGGAAGAGTACGACATCACATACGATTACTCGGGCGGACCACTGGTGGGGGTGGGGATTGGATTGAAAATCAAATCCAGGGATCATTTTGCCTGGGATATCGGCCTGCTATACAGGTATCAACAAACCTCCTACATGGAAAAATATGATTGGAACAACCAGGAATACACCTATAAAGATATTTATAACCGAATCGAAATACGTCTGGGATTTTATATCGACTAATCTGGCAATTGGATTAGGTTTTCCTCCCGGCCCACTTTTGCATCGTCATCAGTGGGCCGTTTTATTGATCCGTGCTGCAGCGCTTCGCGGTCAGGTGGTTTGGACCACTTTTCTCGGGCGCCCCCTTTTGCCACTTTTGGGTTTACTCTTTTTAGGAGCCGAAGCTATCTTTGAAGCATACTCTTTTTTGATCTCACCGGGTTTTTCAAACCATCCTTTCAGGGCGATATATTTTTCCCTGGAACCAATGGAAAAGGTGTCCAGTTTCTTATCCCGGTTCCTGAGCCTGAAGATCACATTCACAACGGCTTGCTTTGTGCTGGTTCTCTTTGAAGGTGGAAGTTTTGAAAATGCCAGGATCTCATCGGTAAGCTCATCGTAAGTGACTGGTTTGTCAAGCTGCCGGAGCCTTTTCATGATCAATAATTCCCATTTGGATTTTCTTCCGGTTCTCTTTTTTCGCTTTGCAACCGGGGAACTTTTAACAGGATCTGATCCAGCGGATTCGCCCTTTGCTTTCCTGGTTGAGATCTCCGGCGCTGGTTCCTCGACCCCAATGTGCTCCATGATGGTTTTGATGTGCTGCAGTCGCCTGGTAAGCCGTTCATATTCATCCTGGTAGAATTGTTTCATTTCGGCAATCTCCGATTGGGGCAGTTTAATGGTTTCCATTATAATTTTAATTCTTTTGTGAAATCATTATGAGTATAATTCTCGACCTTAGAGATCAATGACATCCATAAGGGGTCAGGCTTCTAAAGGGCAATATCCAGGTGTTGACAAAAGGATTATTCTTTTAATTTGTTGCAATTACGCTCGCAAAATATAAAAACTAAAATTAAAAACTAAAATATAAAACATAATTATGATTAATGATCCCGAGAATGGGCATCAAAGCCCTTTTTATAGGTCTCAAGGGCCCTTGATCGGGCGAACCGGTGATCAATAAGAGGGGCTTTGTATGCAGCCGTCCCGTATTCAGGAACCCATTTGCGCACATAAACCAGCTCTTTATCAAATTTCCTGAGTTGTTCATGGGGATTAAAAATCCTGAAATAAGGGGCAGCGTCGCAGCCGGTACCTGCGGCCCACTGCCAGTTCCCGTTGTTTGATGAAAGTTCATAATCCAGCAGCTTTTCGGCAAAATAGGCCTCCCCCCAGCGCCAGTCTATGAGAAGATGCTTGCAGAGGAAACCAGCTGTCACCATTCTCACCCGGTTATGCATATACCCGGTTTGGTTCAGTTGCCGCATGCCGGCATCCACCAAGGGATAACCGGTTTCTCCTTTGCACCAGGTTTGAAACTCCTCCTCATTATTCCTCCATTCAATTCCGTTGTATTTCCGATTGAAGTTGTGATCCACAACCTGTGGGAAGTGGTGCAGGATCTGCATAAAAAATTCTCTCCAGATCAGTTCTCCAAGGAAAGTTTCATGGAATGGTCCCAGGGCATTCACCACCTGTCGGATCGAGATTGTTCCGAACCTGAGGTGGGGGGAGAGGTAACTGGTTGAATCCAGGGCGGGGAAATCCCTGGATTCACTGTAATAATCAAGGTTGGAAATGTCATATGGCCTTACCCTGATGATGGAAGGCCTGAAACCCAGCTCTGACATCAGGGGGAACCTGTGGCTGGATCTCGAAAATGCAGACCCGGGAATCTTGGTTCGCGGTTCCGGTTCAATCCTCTGGAATTCCCACAGCCACTTTCTTTTAAAGGGGGTGAAGACCGTATAGGGTTTGCCGTCATTTTTCACGATTTCGCGCGCTTCGAAAATGACCTGGTCCTTGAAAATATGAAGGGGAATACCTTGGGATCGCAGCAATGCTTCGATCTTCCGGTCTCGTTCAACTGCATAGGGTTCATAATCCCTGTTCACATATACCGAATCGATTTCGTTGCTTGAAATGAGCGATTTCCAGATTTCATGCGGATCACCCTTCAGAACAAGCAGTGAACTGCCGTTGGAGCGCAGGTACCGGTGGATCAGTTCCAGTTGTTCATAAATGAAAAAGAACCTTGGGTCATCATCGGGTAACTCATCCACGATATTCATGTCCACGATGAATATTGACATGACCGGTAACCCGGATCCAATGGCTTGTTGAAGCCCCCGGTTATCCACGGTCCTGAGGTCACGCCTGAACCAAAAAATCGTTTGTTTCATCGCGTTGTAAAATAGCAGGTGGTTTCAGCTTCCTTATTATCCAGTCTGATTTGCAGAGGGCTTCCTGGATGTAAACCTTAATACCAGATAACCGCAGATGCCTGCAAGCAATGAAGCAATAAGGATCCCCACCTTGGCAGAGTCAAGGAGCTGGGCGTTATCGGGAAAAGCCAGGTTGGCCACAAAAATTGACATGGTGAAACCCACCCCTGCCAGAAGTGCCACTCCCACAATTTGCCCGTAGTTTACCTCCTCGGGTAATTCTGCCAATCCCAGCTTTACGCCGAGCCAGGAGAAGATGGTGATCCCCAGGAGTTTACCGGCTACAAGGCCGGTCACGATGGTTATTCCCAGTGAACCGTCCAGGTCCATGCCGCCACCCAGTGCAACCCCGGCATTGGAAAATGCAAAGAGGGGCATGATAAAAAAAGCCACCCAGTTGTGCAATTTATGCTCCAGGTGCTGAAGCGGGGATTGAAATTTTTCGGTCCAGTCTTCCAGTTCGTCAATCTCCTCGATCTGCTCCCTGGAAAGAAGGGGGGCTTTGCGGTCCCCGGATTCCTGAATACCCGCCACAATTTCGCAGAGTTTCTCAATGTAGGTTTCCGTGTTGATCTTCCGACGAATGGGCACGGTCAGTGCCACCAGAACTCCTGCAATGGTGGGATGGATCCCGGCTTTCAGAAAGAGGTACCAGATGATGATCCCTGTGAACATGGTAAGGTACCTGGAGTAAATGTTCCGCCGGGAAAGAATGAACAATAGTCCCAGCAGGGCCAGGGCCGCCAGAACCAGGGTCCATTTGATGGCTGAGCTGTAGAAAATAGCGATTACCAGCACGGCCCCGAGGTCATCCACAATGGCGAAGGCGGTCAGAAAAACTTTCAGTCCCAGGGGGATCCTGTTTCCCAGCAACCGCAGGATGGCCAGTGAAAAGGCGATATCAGTGGCCATGGGAATCCCCCAGGCACCAGCGGTTTCGGGATTCTTGTTCAACAATAGGTAAAGGGATACCGGGAGAAGCATTCCGCCGATGGCGGCAAAGACCGGGAATGAGGCTTTTTTTACTGAATTGAGTTCGCCGATGAGCAGTTCCCTCTTTATCTCAAGCCCAATGAGGAAAAAGAAGACCGCCATCAGTCCATCATTGATCCACAGGATCAGGGGTTTAACCAGTTGAAAACCCGAAGAGTCAAACCCCATTTTATATTGCCAGAGCGACTGGAACTGATCACTGAAAACACTGTTTGCCAGCAAAAGAGCCAACAATGTGGCACCAAACAGCAGGATCCCGCTTAAACTTTCAATCCTGACAAATTTCTGAAAAGGGGTTACCAATAACTTGACCATGGGATGAGATGTAATCTGTTATTAAAAAAGTCTTACCACACTAACATATTAATCCGATTTCAGTTCAATTGAGTTGAAGATACTTATCCCGGTTCCAAACAAACCTGATCTTTATGGCATCCCTGTGGCATGCATCCACGCACCTGCCACATATTGTGCATTCCGAATGGGTAACCAGCCCCTGTTTTCGTTCCAGGTAATCCGTGATGGGAATATTGACCAGGCATACAGTTTCACATTTATTGCACCTGTTGCAATGGTTAGTGTCAATCACAGGGAGCAACCTTGCAAAGGTGGAGCCGAGGGATGAAAGGGAACCCATGAAACAAAGATTCCTGCAGGCCCACCTTTTTTCAAGCAAAATACCGAGCAACAATGCCCCAACGGTATCATAGATCCAGATATGCTGGTAATGGGTATTAAGCTCTGTGCTGAAAAAGGCCGGGATAAAACGGAGCCCTTCAATGGCACCGCTTTCCCGTCTAAGGAAAAAAAAAGTAATTGAAGAACCAAAAAAAGCCACCGGCATGAGCATCTTGAGCCAGATATTGGATCTCCTTTTCCTGAGCTTAAAAAGGGCATAACCAAAGGGGAGGTCCTGTGTGGTCCCTGCAAAGCAGAACCAGCCGCATCCGATTCGGCCAAAAAGGGGGGAGATGATCAGGAAAAACATCCAGATCATCACCACAAAAGAGATGACCCCCCAGTATACAGAGTGCCATATGAACCCAACGTTGAAAATCCTGAAAAATGCCGGGGTGAGTAAAAGAAAAAGGATCCGGCTCAATGTGTTCCAGAAAGAGAGTCTTCCCATCATATGCCGACGCCGATTATCCATAGGCAATCATTAGGTTCAGATGTTCCTTGTGGTAACCTCCAGCCTGTTGCCGTCCGGGTCACAGGTTGCAAATTCATAATACCCGTCCCCGGTGATCCTCGGGCCGTCCAGGATACGGAAACCTTCATTTCTCAGTGCTTCGGCCATCTCATCCACCTCCCCCCTGGTTCCTGCTTCAAATGCTAGATGGATGATGCCCAGGTGCTGCTTTTCAAGGGTATCGTTCAGGTTCGCCGGGATACCCGGTGCCGTCATGAGTTCCAGCCGTGCACCCGATTCAAATGTGATGAAGTAGCTTTTGTACTGTTTTATTCGGTTGTGGTATATTTTTCCCGGTACGCCCCCAAAATGGAAGCAATAGTAATCTTTCAGTGTTTCCAGGCGGTTTGTCCAGATGGCGACATGTTCTATTTTCATAAAATGTGGGCGAATATGAAGGTTTAGAATCCTCAAGTTAAATATTTCTGGCGGAAACACCCTCCTGCGGAACCGGGGAATTCAAAGGGGTATCTCACCCGGGAAGGGTATAGTGGATCCCGGCGTCCGGTCCAAGGGGAATCCCGATCAGCAACCAGGCCACCAACAGCAGGATCCAGACCACCAGGAATGCCATGGAATAGGGTACCATGGTGGCAATGATGGTACCGATCCCGGCCTTTGGTTCATATTTCTGAAAAAATGCGATGATCAGTGCAAAGAAACTCATCATGGGTGAGATCACGTTGGTCACACTGTCCCCGATGCGGTAGACCACCTGTGACAATTCGGGGGAGTATCCCATGATCATGAACATGGGAATGAAAACAGGCGCCAGGATGGCCCACTTGGCCGACGCACTTCCCATAAGCATGTTGATGGCTGCAGAGAGCAGGATAAACAGGATCATCAGCGGGATCAGCCCCATATTTATGGACATCAGCATGTTGGCGCCTTTCACGGCCAGGATGATCCCCAGGTTGCTCCATTTGAAGTAAGCCACGAACTGGGCAGCGAAAAAGACCAGCACAAGGTAGGTGGCCAGGGTCTTCATGGAAGAGGCCATTCCCGTGACCACATCGGAATCATTCCTGTAGGTGCCCGTGGCGAATCCGTAAGCCAGGCCCATGCCGCCGGCGGTGATGAACAACATGGCTACCACCCCTCGGATCAGGGGAGAGCTCAGCAATCCACCATCGCCTCCCCGGAAGAATCCGTTTTCCGGGATTACTCCCATAAGGGTGACAGCCACGATTACCAGCAGGGTGCCCAACGCCACCAGGAGCCCTTTTTTTTCCCTTCGTGAGAGTTTATCGAACGAATGATCGGTTTGCGATCCCTGGCCGCCATATTTTCCCAGCCTCGGTTCCACGATCCTCTCAGTGACAAACGTCCCGGCCAGGGCGATTACGAAAGTGGAAGCTACCATAAAATAGTAGTTGGCCGTGGGATTCACCTCGTAAGCAGGATCCAGGATCCGGGCTGCTTCTGTGCTAAGTCCTGCCAGCAATGGATCGACGGTCCCCAGTGCCAGGTTGGCGCTGAACCCACCCGATACACCGGCAAAGGCGGCCGCCATTCCTGTCACAGGATGCCGACCGACCGCCATAAAGATCACCCCTGCAAGGGGGATCAAAAGTACATAACCTACATCGGCGGCCACATTGGAGAGAATTCCGGTAAATACCACCACAAAGGTCAGCAGTTTTCCGGGGGCATTAAGCACCAACAAGCGAATGATTGCATGGATCAGACCGCTGTGTTCGGCTATACCGATGCCCAGCATGGCAACCAGGACGATGCCAAGGGGCGCAAACCCGGTAAAATTATCCACCATTTCAAGGAGGATCCGATGGATTCCCTGGTGTGATAACAGATTGACAGGTTTCACCAACGCTCCAGTTCCTGGGTGGATCACCTCCCAGTTAAGAAAATACCCGAGGGCGGATAACAGAAGGGTGGCCAGGGCGAACAGGGCGAACAGGGTTGCCGGGTGGGGGAGGGCGTTCCCGGCCTTTTCGGTCCAGTTCAATGCCCTTTGTAAAATGCCAGTACGTTGATTCGATTGCACCATGCTGCTCCTTTGGGGGGGCCAATGAGCAGGTGAAAATAGGAAAAGTTTTTTAACTATGCGTATAAAGCATCATAAGAATTACTATAAGTTGAAATTATTATAATTTTCCAATTTGGAGAGGTTACAGACCTTTTCTCATGCATTTCCGAACCACATAATGATCCTCCTGTTCGGCAGCAATCTCAAAGCCATACCTCAAATAGAGATCAAGCGGACCCTTGTAGAGTCCTTCGCAGGTGCGCACCCCTTTGCCGGGATAGGCCTCGATCCAATCAATATCCAAGGATCTGTAGTCTTGTATGATTTGATCCAGGAGCTTCCCGGAGACCCCACGGCGCCTGTACCCGGGATGGACCAGGAAACAGACGATGGAGCAGGTCCTATTATTTTGCGGCTCCATCAATTCATGCAGCTTGACCAGGCGCTGATAATTCAAACGGTTATTCACATTGCACCATCCCACCGGTGTACCCTGGTGATATGCCAGGTATCCCTTCATCTGGTTCAAACTGACAAGCCTTCTGACCGCCGAACGGTTGTTTTCGCGGTTCCATTGAGCAGCAGGGCCCGTGAAATGAAAGGAATAGCAATAACAAACCGACCAGTGGGGGTGCTCTTTGAACTCAACACTTTCAAAAAATGCAAAGAAATCCTCCAGGGTTTCTTCAGAGAGTTGCCTGATAACCAGATCAATGCTCATTTACATTATACATTTTAGTGCAACACCAAATCATAGAAACCCGAGCCCCTGCCCGAGGAGTTGGTTGTACTTATCACCATCAAAAGAATAGAGAAAGGGCGCCTTGTGCGCTTCTCCTGTCATCTTTTTTTCATGTCGATTCAGGTAACCCAGCCTGAGGATCTTTTTCTGAAAATTGGAGCGTTCCAGCGCTCTTTCAAGGATGGATTCATAGAGCGACTGCAACTCCCTCATGGTAAATTTTTCCGGCAGCAGGTTGATGCCCACTGGCATGTAATTGATCTGGTTCCTGATCTCCGCGATGGCTGTTTGGACGATTTGCCGGTGATCGAACATCAAATCAGGCAGGTCATTCAAGGGTTTCCAAAGGCAGCGTTCCGTCAGGAAATCAGGGGTGGGCATGCTCTCTTTCATATTGACCAGGGATAAATATCCGGTGGTAATAAACCGTTGTGTGAGCCATTGAATAATTGGCGAGGAGCGCCCCGGTAACATGTCGGCTTCCACCAACTCCGCGTTGAAATTTCCCCGGTCAACTTTTCCGAAGGTGTGGAACTGTTTCAGGTAGGGCAGCTTCAGTCCGGTCCGTTCCTCTAGGACCCTGACGGCCGCCGCATCCATATCCTCACCGATACCGATAAACCCGCCTGGCAGGATCCAGCCTGCCATACCTTTCCATTTTAATACCAGGATGTGCAGGCCCATCTCGTTGTACCCGATGATCACACAATCGATGGATTGACCCGGTACCAGGAAAGATGGATCAAAATTTTTTAAGGCATCTTGGGATTGATTAACCATATACCAAATATATGAAATATTTATTGTGTAATTTGCACACAATAAAGAAAAAGTATAATATTGCACCTTAATTCAAATCCCACTGTACATGAAAAAAGTCCTCAAAATAAGCGGAATTGTAATTGGAACGATTGTAGTGCTAATCTTCTTGATTTTCGAGATCATTTCGGTTACCAAATCTTCAAAGGCAAAAAAGATCTATGCCACACTGGGAGAGGAGGCGCCGGTGATCACCCTGAATGGAAAGGCATACAGGGATCTGAATAAAAATGGTCTGCTGGATGTGTACGAGGATCCTGACGCCGGAATCGAAGAACGGGTCGGTGACCTGCTGGGTCAGATGACCCTTGAAGAGAAGGCAGGCACCATGTTCGTGTCAATGATCGGCATGACCTCCAGGGGTGAGCCCTTTGATAAACCGATCCTTTCTACGGATCCATTCGATCTGCTGATCACCTTGATGGTTCCGCCTTCCTCTGAGTTACTTGTCACCAAAAAACTCAACAGCATCAACATTCTCAATTCCTATGATCCGGTTATCATGGCGCGGTTCAACAACAATGTGCAGAAAATTGCTGAGCGGATGCGCCTTGGCATTCCAGTGACCATCGCCACGGATCCCAGGCACCAGGCCGATAACAATCCGGGGGCCTCTATTCTTACCACCTCTTTTTCCCAGTGGCCAAACCAGCTCGGACTGGCTGCCACAAGGGATACCCTTCTGGTGCGGGAATTCGGTGATATCGCCAGGCAGGAGTACCGGGCAGTGGGGATCACCGTGGCCCTTCATCCCATGGCAGACCTGGCCACAGAGCCAAGGTGGGCGAGGATCAACGGAACCTTCGGGGAGGATGCAGAACTTTCTGCCATGATGACAAAAGCCTATGTGCTGGGATTCCAGGGCGACTCGCTAAACGAAACAAGCGTGGCGTGCATGACCAAACATTTTTCAGGAGGAGGGCCACAGATGGACGGGGATGATGCACACTTTGCATATGGCCGCGAACAGGTCTACCCGGGGAACAATTTTGACTACCATCTGATCCCGTTTACAAGGGGTGCCTTTCCGGCAAAGACGGCCCAGATCATGCCATATTACGGGATTCCCATGGATCAGACCGGTGAAAATGTGGGTTTTGCCTTTAACAGGGAAATCATTACAGGACTGCTGCGGGATTCTCTTGGATTTGAGGGAGTGGTTTGTACCGACTGGAACATTATCACCGATGGACCCATGGGTGGAGCACGGGCATGGGGAATGGAAGAATTCACCCCGCTGTTAAGGGTCAAGAAGGTGATCGATGCGGGTTGTGACCAGTTCGGCGGGGAGTATGTGCCCGAACTGATTGTTGAGCTGGTGGAATCGGGCCAGCTCTCCGAAGACCGCATTGATCAGTCTGTGAGGCGGATCCTGAGGGATAAATTCAGGCTCGGACTGTTTGAAAATCCCTATGTGGACGAGGGAAGGGCTTCGGAAATTGCAGGAAATCCCCAATTCGTTGAGAAAGGGCAGGAGGCCCAGGCCAAATCCATGGTCCTGCTTAAAAATGACGGCCTGCTGCCCTTAAAAAATGGAGCGAAGATCTATGCAGAAGGAATGACCAATCCCGGTGCCATAGGCAAATATGGTGAACTGGTGAAAGATCCTTCTGAGGCTGATGTGATCCTCCTGCGAATCGCCACACCTTATAGCAAACCCAAGGGAAAGAGTATGATCGAAAGATTCTTTCGCCAGGGACAGCTTTATTACAACCAGGAGGAACTCCAAGAGATCATTGGTCTCATCGAGCAAAAGCCTTCGGTAGTAGTGGCAAATCTTTACCGCCCGGCCATCTTAACCGAGATCAATGAAAAGTGCGATGCGCTGATGGCCGATTTTGATGCATCCGACGAGGTGGTTGTGGATGTATTATTCGGGAGCAAACCTCCCCATGGGAAGTTGCCCTTTGAGCTGCCCTCATCCTGGGAGGCTGTGGAAAAGCAGCTGGAAGATGTTCCTTATGATTCGGAGGATCCCCTGTATGAATTTGGATATGGGCTCTCTTACCAGTAGGTTCTGGTCAGGCCGGGGCCGGGATCATTATTTAAACTGGTAAAGGAAGACGACCACCCCTTTGTAGGCCGGTTTCTTGCTGTCCCTGATCTCCATGACCACTTCAACTTCTGCCTTTGCCGTCCCCCTGAGGTTAATGAGTGATTTCAGGACCGTTTTGATCCTTACCTCGCTCTCCACCACAACGGGCTGACCGAATTTAAGGGTTTCGATCCCGTAATTCACCAGCATGGTGATGTTGTTCACCTCAATGATCTGGTCCCACAAATAGGGCAGGACGGAGATGCTCAGGTATCCGTGAGCAATGGTTGCACCATATGGACTCTCCTTCTTGGCCCGTGCTTCATCCACATGGATCCACTGGTGATCCAGGGTGGCGTCGGCAAACTGGTCGATCTGTTGCTGGGTGATTTTATGGTAATCCGAAATTCCCAGCTCTTTTCCTACATGAGTTTCAAACTCATCATAACTGTTGATTACTAGTTTTCCCATCGATAAGACTCCTTATATATATATGTACGGTGGCAAAAATAACCAATTCTTTTGTTTTTATTTTTAAATGTTCACACGGGTCACTGGTCGACTATTGGATCAATAGAATTATTGAATTAGCCATTTATATATTTAATTCATAATCAGATATACCTCCCCGGGCCTCCGATTCCTCTGAAAGCCTCCCCTATAAAAGGCTGAGTTGTGAACAATCCCAATGGTACAAAGGGATGGAACATTTTAACATTTGTTTGGCAATTCCCATTTAAATGCTATTTTTATGACACTAAACTCCTACATCCAAATACTAACTAAAACTAACTTGATTATGCGCAAATCTAGCATTTGGAAAAGTGGCCTATTGTCACTTCTCCTTATTGGCTTCGCATTCAGCCTGGCCAGCGCTCAGCAACGAACGGTTACAGGTCAGGTATCCTCCGATGCGGAGGGTCCAATCCCGGGGGTCAACATTGTGATCCAGGGAACAGTACAGGGAGCCGTGAGCGATGTAAACGGAAATTTCAGTCTCGTTGTTCCGGGACCGGAATCGGTTCTGGTTTTTTCCTCTATCGGCTATTCGACCCAGGCCATTACAGTGGGTGACCAGTCCACAATTAATATTTCACTGGTCGCCGATGTAACTTCACTTGATGAGATCGTGGTCATCGGGTATGGAACTCAGAAGAAGAAAGAGCTGACCAGTGCCATCGCCAACGTTAAATCTGATGATTTTGTGAAGGGTAACGTAAACAATCCTGCCCAGTTGATTCAGGGTAAGGTGGCCGGTCTCTCCATAAGCAAACCGGGCGGTAACCCCAATGAAGGATACACCATGCGCCTCAGGGGTATGAGTACCATCGGGGCCAACACCCAGCCACTGGTCGTGATCGACGGTGTGGTCGGGGGATCACTTGATAACGTGGATCCCAGCGACATTGAATCCATCGATGTGTTGAAAGATGGTTCAGCTGCAGCCATTTATGGTACCAGGGGATCCAGCGGTGTGATCATCGTGACCACCAAGAAAGGTCGAAGGGGTACCGCACAGGTTGAATATAACGGATATGTGACCGCCGAATCGGTGGCCAAATATCCCAATGTAATGGATCCGGCTGAGTGGAGGGCGCTCTCAGAAGAGACCGACCTGGGGACCGATTTTGGAGCCAACACCAACTGGTTCGAGGAGACCACCCAGACCGCCATTTCACAGGTGCATAACCTCTCCATGTCGGGCGGCACGGAACAGACTACCTACAGGGCCTCCTTTAACATACGCGACGGGGAAGGCGCAATTATCAACACCGGGTTCAACCAGCTGAACGGAAGGCTGAACCTGAGGCAAAAAGCCATTAACGACAGGCTCACCGTTGAACTGAATATCGGGGCCACCCAGCGGGAATCCCAGTATGGATTTAACGAAGCGTTCCGGTATGCCTCCATCTATAACCCGACGGCACCGGTCAGAAGCTCTGACCCGGCCTACGAGATTTATGATGGTTATTTCCAACAGGTGCTCTTCGATTATTACAATCCGGTCCAGATCCTTGAGGAGAATCACAATGACGGGAAGGATAAACGCTTAAACGTGGCGCTGAAAGGAGCCTTTGAGATCATTGACGGATTGACTGTGGATGCATTCTATTCTGTACAGACCCAGAGCTTCCTTAGGGGACGTTACTATGACAAGAACAGCTACTGGGTCGGTATGGACCGCAACGGACTGGCAGCAAGAAGCCAGGCTGATGACTTCAACCGCCTTTTTGAATCCACCGCGCACTATACTGGTAAGGTTGGCCAGGCCAATTTCACTTTGCTGGGAGGATACTCTTACCAGGAATTTACCTGGGAAGGTTTCAATGCAGAGGGGGGTGACTTTATCACCGATGCTTTTAATTACAACAACCTCAGCGCCGCACTCGATTTCAACAATGGGAAAGGTGATGTGGACAGCTACAAGAGCTCTGCCAAACTGATCGCCTTTTTCGGCCGTTTGAACCTGAATGTGACCGAGAGCTGGTTCCTTACTGCCAGTGCTAGGTACGAGGGCTCATCCCGGTTTGGTGAGGAGAACAAGTGGGGTTTCTTCCCGGCCGTGGGTGCCGGTGTGGAACTGGCCAACTTCCTTGATGTGGCCGCCATGGATAACCTGAAACTGAGGGCTAGCTTCGGGGTGACCGGGAACCAGCCGCGTGACAGCTACCTGTCGCTGCTTCGTCTGGGACCCCAGGGCAACTTCTTCTACAACGGAGAGTTCGTCCCGGGTTATGCCCCGGTTAGCAATGCCAACCAGGACCTGGGCTGGGAAAAGAAGGCTGAGATCGATGTGGGACTCGACTTCTCATTTTTCGACGGCTCCCTGTTTGGTTCCTTTGACTTCTATACCAGGACCACCACCGACCTCCTGTTCGAGTACGAAGTACCGGTTCCGCCGAACCTCTATACACAGGCATGGCTGAACCTTGGGGAGATCAGGAACAGCGGTCTTGAACTGAACCTGAACTGGAGAGCTGTCCAGACCGGTGATTTCTCTTACAGCCTCTCCATTACGCCTACCTATTACCTGAAGAACGAGCTGGTCTCCCTTTCGGGAACATATAATGGTGCTGAGCTCTCATACGGGGTCCGTGACCTCGGTGGGATGGGAGCACCCGGTATGAGCGATGTGCCGTTGGTCAGGGCCGAAGAGGGTCAACCCATCGGTCAGCTCTGGGCACTGGTATTCGAAGAAATAGACGAGTCCGGCAACCTGATCCTGAAGGATATCAATGAGGACGGAACTGTGGATCCCCAGGACCGCCAGGTGGTTGGGAATGGCCTCCCGGATGCAGAATTCGGTTTCGCCAACGTGTTCAGGTATAAGAACCTGGACCTGAACATCACCTTCCGCGGGGTACTCGGACACGATATCAACAACACCTACCGTGCATTTTACGAGGTGCCGCTGATGATCGGATCCTATAACCTTCCCCGAACGGCTACCGACATGAGGAATTCCAGCACCGGTGCCCTGCTGAATAACTCATCAGGGGTATTGTCCGACTATCACATTGAGAGTGGTTCATTCGTATCACTGGACAATGCAAGCCTGGGTTACAATTTTGATATGTCGGGAAGTTCAGCTTTCAGGAACATCAGGGTATATGTGGCCGGGAACAGGCTTTTCTATATCACCGGCTACAAGGGAGTTGATCCCGAGCCAAGGTATGAAGATGACGGGAACCCGCTTATCCCTGGCATAGACAGGAGGAATACCTGGTTCAGGACCAGGTCAGTTTCCCTTGGTGTAAACATTAGTTTTTAATCCTGAAAATGAAGACGATATGAAAGCTAAAGAAAAATATAACATGAAAAAATCAATATTTCTTATCAAAGGAATACTGATTGTGTTGATCATGGCAGGATTTAACCAGTCATGCACCAACCTGGACGAAGAACTCTACGACGCGGTTACACCGGATAACTTTTTCAACACAGAGGAGGAATATGTATCTGCACTTGGTGCAGCTTACACCCAATTCGGAGATTTTGCCTCCAATGATCCCTTTTCACTTCAGTGTGTTTCCACCGATGAGATGGTGGTCCCCACGCGTGGACAGGACTGGGATGACGGCGGTGAATGGAGAAGGCTGCACCTGCACTCATGGACCTACGAGGACGGGTATACCAATGGCGGCTGGAACTTTGGTTTCGGTGGTGTCAATACGGCCAACCGGCTGATCTACCAGTTCACCACCCTCGTAGAGAGCGGACAGGTGGAGCAGGCCACTGCGGATGCATTCATCGCTGAATTAAAGACGGTCCGGGGCTTCTTTTACTGGCAACTGATCGACCTCTATGGCAATGTGCCCCTGGTCCTTGACTTTGCCACCGCGGAAGCCACACCACCCACGGTTGACCGGGCACAGGTCTATGCTGCCATTATCAGCGACCTGGAAGAGTCCGTTCCCAAATTATCGGATGCAGTGGACGGAACCACCTACGGCAGGATGAACTTTTATGCAGGACAGACCTTGCTGGCAAAAATGTACCTCAATGCAGAGGTTTATACGGGAACTGCCCAGTGGGGCAAGGTGGTCACGGCCTGCGACGAAGTCATTGATGGCAATCAATATGGGCTTGAGAGCAACTATTTTGCCAACTTTAATGAGGACAATTCAGGATCCGGCGAATTTATCTTTGCCATTCCTTACGACCAGGTATTCTTCGGGGGGTTTAACCTTGCCACCCGTACACTGCACTACGGAAGCCAGCAGACTTATAACCTGACCCAGCAGCCCTGGAACGGATTCTGCACCCTGGAGGAGTTCTACAACTCATACGACGATGCAGATCTGCGAAAGGGAGATGTGGGTACAGTGGATGGTCCCGCAATTAGAAGGGGCAATTTTATCGCCGGGTATCAGTACAAAGCCGACGGTGATATGGTGACCGATGACGGATTTGAGTCACCCAAGCCTGACAGGCAACCTGCTCCACTGCTTGGAGATCCCGATGGTCTGCCCCTCAATTTCGGGAACATCGGTTCGACGCAACCTACCATCAATGAACTGGGCCCCCAGGCTTACCGCCAATCGGGTGTCCGGATCGGGAAATGGGAATTTGGCATGGGATCTGATCCCGGAGCCATGAGCAACGATTATGCGGTCTTCAGGTATGCCGATGTGCTCCTGATGAAAGCGGAAGCGCTCTTTCACCTGGGACAGGCCTCAGAGGCTCTGGTCCTCGTCAACCTGGTCAGAGCACGTGCCGGGCTTGGTGATCTTGTTTCGCTGGACGGTCCCCTCAGCTTTGACGTCGCTGCAGGTGATGTACTAGGTGGAGAACTGTTCAACGAGATCGGGCGCGAAATGTTCTCAGAGAACCACAGGAGACAGGATCTCATCCGTTGGGGATTCTTCACCGATGTGGACAAATGGGTGCTGCCCTTCTACAATGCCGGTGATGTGTTGACCACCAGCGGGCATACCACTTTATTCCCTGTACACCGGGATAAACTGGATGCCAACAAGAACCTGGTTCAGAACCCTGGTTACACACAGTAAGGATTTATAGATAATTATTTTTTGGGAAGCAGGCAATTGAAAAATTGCTTGCTTTCTTTTTGGGTAAAGCTTAATATTGCCCCACGATGGGAAGCAGAGTTTATTTTGAGACAAATAACGGATTTCAGGGTATTATGGCCGCCCTGGTGCTGATCGCCGCCTCCCTTGCTTTCTCCTGCAACCGGGGAGCCTCCGGTTCAGAACCCGCTTCCCTGTTTACACTTCTCCCCGGGGATCGAACCGGGATCACTTTCCTGAACCAGGTGGATTATACCGAAGAGTATAACACCTATACCTACAGGAACTTTTACAATGGCGCGGGAGTGGGACTGGGTGATTTTAACAATGACGGATTCATTGATATCTATTTCTGCGGCAATATCACGGACAACAAGCTATACATCAACAAAGGCGAATTTGTTTTTGAGGATGTCACGGAGCATGCGGGGGTGGCCTGCAGTGATGTATGGTGCACCGGGGTGAGCATTGCCGATGTGAACGGGGATGGATGGCAGGACATCTATGTCTGCAAGTCGGGAGATCCCGAAGCTCCGAACCGCCACAATGAATTATTCATCAACAACGGTGACCTGACCTTTACCGAACAGGCGCGCGAATACGGGATCGCTGATATGGGATTGTCCACCCATGCCTCTTTTTTTGATTATGACCGGGACGGGGACCTGGACTGTTACCTGTTGAACAATTCGTTTCAGTCGGTAACCCAGTTTGACTTCAAGCCGGAGGAGCGCTGGAAGCGGGATACCCTGGGAGGAAACAAACTTTATCGGAACGACGGGGGGAGCTTTTCGGATGTGAGCGAGACGGCCGGGATCTATGGGAGCAAGATCGGGTTTGGACTGGGGGTGAGTGTGGGTGATGTGAACAGGGATGGATGGATCGATCTCTATATTTCCAACGATTTCTTTGAACGGGATTACCTCTACATCAATAAAGGAGATGGCACATTCAGCGAGTCGCTGGAAGAGCAGATGACCGAAATCAGCCTTGGAGCCATGGGGGCCGATGTGGGGGATATCAACAACGACACCTATCCGGACATCTTCGTGACCGAGATGACCGCTGAAGGCGACAGGCGGCTGAAAACAAAGGTTCTCTTCGACAGCTGGGAAACCTATCAGACAAAAGTGGCCGGTGGCTATCACCACCAGTTTGCCCGGAACGTGCTTCAGCTTAACAACAGGAACGGGTCATACAGTGAAATTGGCCGGTTGAGCGGGGTCTCAGCCACTGACTGGAGCTGGGGGGCTCTCATCATGGACCTGGATAACGATGGGTGGAAAGATATTTTTGTGGCCAACGGGATCTATAAGGACCTGCTGGACCGTGATTTTCTGGACCTTTACTCAGATCCCTCGGTGATGAGGACCATGATCCGGACAGAGGAGAGCGCCATATTGAGCATCATTGATCAGATCCCCTCTGAAAGGATCCCAAATTATGCTTTTCACAACAACGGGGACCTGACCTTTACGAACCTTGCAGCTCCGTGGGGGCTCGCTACGCCCTCCTTTTCCAATGGAGCGGCCTATGGGGATCTGGATAACGACGGGGACCTTGACCTTGTGGTCAACAACGTCAATATGCCCTCATTTATCTACAGGAATGAGACGCCCCCGGGAGAGAACCAGAACTTCCTTACAGTGCAACTCCGGGGATCAGGGGCGAATACTGGGGCCATTGGCGCCGGGGTCACCCTGTTTTATTCAGGAAAGATGCTTTACCAGGAGCAGGTTCCCATGCGTGGATTCAAATCTTGTGTGGACCACCGGCTTCATTTTGGCCTCGGTCCGTGCAACCTTATTGACTCTCTGATCGTGCAGTGGCCGGATGGGAGCACAACCCTTACCAGTGACATCCCGGTTAATCAGTTCCTGGAGATGGATCAGCAAAATGAAATGGTCAGGGAAAGGCCGGTGGGTGAAATTGAATCCCGGCCACTGTTCAGTCCCAAGGATTCCCCGTCGTCGCCGGAATATACCCATGTGGAAGATGAATATTCGGATTTCGATCGTGAAAGCCTTTTGTTTACCATGTTATCCAACGAGGGTCCACACATGGCAGTGGGGGATGTAAATGGTGACGGATGGGAGGATCTCTATATTTGCGGAGCCAGGGGCACTCCCGGCACCCTCTTCGTCCAGCTGGGGGGTAAACGCTTCAGAGCGACCAACGAAGCGCTATTCGGGGCCGACAGGATTTCAGAGGAGACCGACTGTGCTTTCTTTGATGCCGATGGAGATAGTGACCTGGATCTTTATGTCGCCTGTGGTGGAAATGAGTTCTCTTCGAGTTCTTCGGCACTTCTTGACCGGTTGTACCTGAACAACGGTCAGGGGGTCTTTTCTAAATCCGGACAACTGCTCCCTGCGGGAAAATATGAAAGCACATCCTGCGTCACTCCTGCTGATTTTGACGGGGACGGGGATTTGGACCTGTTCGTGGGCATTCGTTTAACGCCCTTCCAGTATGGAGTTCCGGTCAATGGTTACCTGCTTGAGAATGACGGGAAGGGAAGCTTCTCCAATGTATCTGACTCAAACGCACCCGGCCTGAAAGGGATCGGGATGGTCACAGATATGACATGGGCCGATGTGGACAGGGACGGGGACCCGGACATGGCCATCGTAGGGGACTGGATGCCTGTAAAACTTTTTATAAATAACAACGGAATATTCTCGGACGAATCCCTGCAATTTGGCCTTTCCGGCACCCAAGGGTGGTGGAACGTGATTGTGGCCCTGGACCTGGACGGGGATGGTTTTCCGGATTTTGCGCTTGGGAACCATGGCCTTAATTCCCGTTTTAAAGCCTCGGCAGAAAAACCCGTGACCATGTATGTGAATGACTTTGACCTGAACGGGAGGGTGGAGCAGATCATTTGCACCTATGAGGGTGACCGTTCCTTCCCCCTGGTAATGAAGGATGAACTTGTCAGACAGATCCCCGTGCTTGAGAAGAAGTATCCCACCTATGACAGTTATAAGGAGCAGACCATGGAGGATATTTTTTCAGCAGAGGTCCTGGAAAGGTCTGTCAGGCTGGAATCCCGGATCATGGCCAGTTGCCTGGCTATTAACAGCGGTTCGGGATCATTCAGGCTAACCCCGCTGCCCCTGGAAGCACAGTTCTCACCGGTCTACGCACTGGTTGCCAACGATTTTGACGGTGACGGCAACTGTGACCTGCTACTGGGGGGTAACCAGACCAGGGCCAAGCCGGAAACAGGGATTTATAATGCAGGATTCGGCCTCTTCTTAAAAGGGAACAAAGATGGAGCGATGGATGCAGTTCCTTCCGAAATATCAGGTATTTTTGTGAAAGGCGAGATCCGCGACCTGGAGCTCATGAGTGCAGCGGGCAAGCGGGTCATTGCGGTGGCAAGGAACAACGAACCATTATTATTTTTCAATTATTGATTGGGCATGAGAATGAGATTAAGTATTTGGATGATCCTGGTTTCAATGGCCGGATTCATCCTGGGGGGATGCACACCCGGAGCATCCTATGAGCGGAAGTTAAAAAAGGAGCTTGCCAGCGGGGTGAGGTATGATTCTTTATTCATGGGAATTTACCTGGGGATGAGCGATAAGGATTTTTACACCCATTGTTGGGAGTTGAACAGGCAGGGTGTGATCAAACAGGGATCAAAGAACATGTCGGTAGAACATGGGCTGAAAGCCGAGCTGAACCATCCTGCCACCATGAACTTCTATCCCGAGTTCATTCAGGGGAAAATCGCCGAAATGCCGGTACAGTTTATATACAACGGGTGGGCGCCCTGGAATAAAGGGCTCTCTTCGGATAGCCTGCTGCTGGATGTGGTCCGGTGGTACGAACAGGTATACGGCAACGGTTTCATCGTCGTGGAACATCCCCAGCGGGGAAAGGCCTATGTGAAGATCAACGGGAACAGGCGCATCACCCTGTTCAAAAAAGATGACATGTATGTGTGGGCAATTTTCAGGGACATGCTGGTTGAAGAGGGGGCCGGTGATACAACCAATAACGCTGGGGTAATTAAAGATGATTTTGGTGCGAAAATTGAAAATTAGAATTCTGCAGGGGCTCTTCTGGGCATCGGTTCCGTTCATATTTTACGCATGTGGAAAGAAGGCTGAGGCTCCCGCAGGTGATCCGCTGTTCATGCTGATGCCAGCCAGTGTGACCCATACCGATTTCATCAATCACCTGGATTACGATGAACAACTGAAGAAGAAATTCAATATTTATACTTACCGGAATTTTTACAATGGCGGCGGCGTTGGGTTGGGTGACGTGAACAACGACGGCCTGGTCGATATCTTTATGACCAGCAATATGGGTTCCAACGTGCTCTACCTTAACAAAGGGGATTTTGAGTTCGAGGACATCTCACAGAAGGCGGGAATTGCTGGAAAAGGGGAGTGGTCCACCGGCGTGAGCCTGGCGGATGTAAACGGGGACGGTTGGATCGATATATACGTCTGCAATTCGGGAAATGTGGCTGGAGATGAAAAGCACAATGAATTGTATATCAACAACGGGGACCTGACCTTTTCCGAGCGGGCGGCAGAATATGGGATCAATGACCAGGGCTATTCCACCCACGGGGCTTTTTTCGATTACGACCGGGACGGGGACCTGGACCTCTATTTGCTGAACAACTCCTTCAAGGCCATTGGCAGTTTTGACCATACCAGGAGTCTGCGGGAAACCAGGGACCCCATCGGGGGTGACAAACTTTACCGGAACGAGGGCGGCATATTTAAGGATGTCAGCCTCCAGGCGGGCATTTACGGCAGTGAGATCGGGTTTGGACTGGGTGTGACCGTAGGGGATATTGACCAGGATGGCTGGATGGATATCTACGTCTCCAATGATTTTTTTGAACGGGATTACATCTATATGAACAACCGGAACGGAACGTTCCGGGAGGTGCTTACCGGGATGATGAGGAGCATCTCCGCAGCGTCCATGGGGGCTGATATGGCCGACCTGAACAATGATCACTACCCCGAGATATTCGTGACCGATATGATCCCCGAGCACGATGACCGGCTCAAGACAAAGACCACCTTCGACAACTGGGACAGTTACAGTGCCAGTGTTGAAAAGGGCTATCACCACCAGTTCACACGCAACATGCTGCATCTGAATAATGCAGACGGCACTTTCAGTGAAATAGGAAGGCTTGCAGGCGTCTATGCCACCGACTGGTCGTGGGGCGCATTGATCATGGACATGGACAATGACGGGTTGAAGGATATTTTCGTGGCCAATGGTATATACCAGGACCTGACAGATCAGGATTATATCCAGTTTTTCTCGAACCGGGATATGGTCATGTCCATCGTATCGGGCAAAAACGTGGATTACAAGACCCTGATCGATGCCATACCTTCGGTAAAGATTCCCAGCTACGCTTTCAGGAATACGGGCAACCTTGGATTCACAAATATGGCGCTCCCCTGGGGATTGGCCGAGCCCAGCCACTCCAATGGCTCCGCTTACGGGGACCTGGACAATGACGGGGACCTGGACCTGGTGGTCAATAATGTAAACATGCCCATGTTTGTGTATCGCAACCAGACCACCGAGCAATTGCCCGACCACCATTTCCTGAAGGTCATCCTTAAGGGCGAGCCTGGCAACACCGACGCCATTGGTGCCAAGGTGACAGTCAAGCACCTGGGTAAAATGTTCTACCTGGAGCAGATGCCGGTCCGGGGATTCAAGTCCACGGTGGATGCACGTCCCAACCTGGGGCTGGGCAACCTGACCATGGTTGATTCCCTCATCATCCAGTGGCCCGATGACCGGGTTACTGTGACTACCAATGTGCCCACGAATCAGACATTGACCTTTTACCAGAAAGAGGCAATGGAGCTGTCCCTGGATCCGGGCGGCTCAGTTTCCCAGGCTGGTTCTCCCCAACCCGGAGGTGCCCTGTTTGAGGATCTGGGGAGCCGGAGCCCGTTACACTTTATCCATCAGGAGAGTGATTATAATGATTTCATGCGGGAAAGCTTGATCTATCATATGATGTCGACCGAGGGTCCCCGCATGTGCACGGGGGATGTGAACGGTGACGGAAGGGAAGATCTTTATGTGGGGGGAGCTGAGGGATACCCCGGAAGCCTGTTGGTTCAACTGGCCAATGGAACATTTCAACCCGTCGCGCTGGCCCTGTTTGAACAGGATAAAGCATCTGAAGATATTGACTGTGCCATGTTTGATGCAGACGGGGACGGGGATACAGACCTTTATGTGGCCAGTGGAGGGAATGAATTCAATTCAAGTTCGTCGGTGCTGAAAGACCGCCTTTACCTGAATGACGGCAGGGCACATTTCACAAAGTCCCCCCAGGTCCTGCCGGGGGGGAAGTATGAGAGTTCTTCCTGCGTGAGGAGTGCTGACTACGATCATGACGGCGACATGGACCTGTTCGTGGGAATCCGGCTAAGGCCCTTCCTTTACGGAGTCCCTGTGAAGGGGTATCTGCTGCAAAATGACGGGAAGGGGAATTTTACCAATGTGACTCCGGAGGTGGCACCCGGACTGATTGACCTGGGGATGATCCGGGACATGCGCTGGGCAGATGTAAACGGGGATGGAAATGAGGACATGATCGTGGCAGGTGACTGGATGCCCGTGAAGATCTTTCTTAACGAAAATGCCATTTTCAGGGAGCACCAGGGGGCCTTTGGTTCTGAAAAAACATCAGGCTGGTGGAACTGCCTGGCAGTGGGTGATATTGATTCGGACGGGGACGTGGATTTTGTCGGGGGCAACCACGGGCTGAATTCACGCTTCAGGGCATCGGCGGAAAGACCCGTAAGCATGTATGTGAATGATTTTGACCTCAATGGCTCCGCCGAACAGATCATTTGCACCTTTGACGGGGATACCTCTTATCCGCTCGCCCTGAAACATGACCTGATCAGGCAGCTGCCCGGACTGGAGAAGAAATACCCGAAATACGAAATGTACAGTGGCCAGCAAATCACTGATATTTTTACGGAAGCGCAGTTGAAGAATTGTATCTACCTGGAAGTGAATGAACTGAAGACCTCCCTGTTCCTCAATGATGGGGCCGGCAACTTCACCGTGAGCCCGCTGCCTGTGGAGGCCCAGTTCTCCCCTGTATTTGCAGTGCAGGTGGGGGATTACAACAGTGACGGCCACCCCGATCTGCTGCTGGGCGGTAACCTGTACAATGTTAAGCCCGAGGTGGGGCGTTATGATGCAAGCTGCGGATCCACGCTGCTGGGGGACGGGAAGGGCGGTTTTCGAAGCGTTCCTTCCAAATTCACAGGGTTCCGTCTGGAGGGGGAGATCCGGGATTTCACCGAGGTCAGCACCCCCCTCGGGGATCTTTTGGTCGTGGCCCGGAGCAATGGCCCGTTGCAGGTTTTTAAAGTGCTGGACCCCTGAGGCATTGCTATGAAAAATCTGGTCCTTCTTCCGGTGATGGCATGTTTGGTTTTTTCCTGTAAAAAAGGGAAGATGGAGCCGGGGACCCTGTTTACAGAGCTCACAGGGAAAACCACCCGGGTGGATTTTGCAAACAACCTTTCCGAAAACGAGCAGAACAACATCATCGAATACCTCTATTTCAACAACGGGGGAGGGGTTGCGGCAGGAGACATCAACAATGATGGCCTGGCGGACCTCTATTTCACTGCAAACCAGGAATCCAACAGACTCTACCTGAACAGGGGAGGTCTCAGGTTTGAGGATATCACCCACGAAGCGGGGGTGGGAGGGAGTGGTGACTGGAAGACCGGGGTGACCATGGCCGACCTGAACGGGGACGGTTTCCTTGATATCTACGTTTGCCAGGTGGGTAATTACAAGGGGTTCCAGGGGAGGAACCAGCTCTATGTGAATCAGGGTGACATGACATTCAAGGAAGAAGGCCGGAAATATGGCCTTGATTTCCAGGGATTTTCCACCCAGTCGGCATTCTTTGACTATGACCTGGACGGGGATCTGGATATGTACCTGCTGAATCATTCGGTGCATACGTCCCGAAGCTATGGAGGTGCTGAACTCAGGTATGGCCAGGATCAGCGTGCCGGGGACCGGCTCTACCGCAACGACGAGGTGGATGGGAATAGGGTGTTTCATGACGTGACTTCACAGGCGGGGATCTACAGCAGCCAGATCGGGTATGGCCTTGGGGTAAGTATAGCTGACCTCACCAATGACGGGTTCCCCGATATCTATGTGTCAAACGATTTCCATGAAAATGATTACCTCTACATAAACAACGGGGACGGGACCTTCAGCGAGCAACTGACCGAAATGATCGCCCAGACCAGCAGGTCCTCCATGGGCAACGATGTGGGGGATATTAACAACGACGGGCTGCTGGATGTGGTGGTGCTGGATATGCTCCCCGATGAGGAGCGGATACTCAAGCAATCGGGAGGGGAGGATGACTACGAGTTGTTCAATATAAAACTGGGATTTGGATATCATCACCAGTATGTGCGAAACACCCTGCAGATGAACCTGGGTGAAGGTAAATTCAGCGAAATTGGGAGGTTGGCCGGGATCCAGGCCACGGACTGGAGCTGGGCACCCCTGTTCTGCGATCTGGACAACGATGGCTGGAAAGATCTGTTTATCACCAATGGAATTTACCGCAGGGCCAATGACCTGGATTACGTGCAGTTCCTGACAGGGGGAAGCAGGTATTCATCACCGGGGGACAACCGCGGCCTCACCAACAGGGAGTTGTATGAAAAGATGCCCCTTTACCCAAATGTCAATTATCTCTACAAGAACAACGGTGACCTGACATTTACCAATATGTCTCCTTCCTGGGGCATCATCACGAGGTCCTTCTCCAACGGTTCAGCCTATGCGGATCTTGACAATGACGGAGACCTGGACCTGGTGGTCAACAACATCAATGCTCCGGCTGTGATCTACAGGAACAATACCTCCGACATGCTGGATAACCACTATTTTTCTGTGATCCTCAGGGGGGAAGGCCTGAATTCGTATGGTACGGGGACCCGGGTCACCCTGTTCTCCGGCGGATCCGCCAGGGTTGGGGAGCAGTTTACCACCCGGGGATTTCTCTCATCCTCTTCAGATGCATTGCATTTTGGCCTTGGGACGGCAGGAACAGTGGATTCCTTATGGGTATGCTGGCCCGACCGGTCGATCCAGAGATTCTACGGGTTGACTGCCGACCAGCAATTCTCAATCGAACATCCCGCCAGCGGAAACCAATGTACAATCGATCCCCGGGAGGAGCACGGAGCTCAGCTTTTTTCCCGGCAACACCTTCAGGGACTGGTCTTCAGACACCGGGAAGATCCCTATGTGGACATGATCAGGGAAAGACTGATCCCGCATAATCTTTCATCGGAAGGTCCCCCGCTGGCCGTTGGGGATGTGAACGGGGATGGATTGGAGGATCTCTTTGCGGGCGGAGCCGCGGGCCAACCTGCCATGCTCTTCATGCAGGGGAAGACCGGGGTATTCATTCCTTCGAAAGTGAGCCAGTTCCTGAATGACCGCTACACTGAAGATACGGGGGCATCCTTTTTTGATGCAGACGGGGACGGGGATCTGGATCTGTACATTGTAAGGGGAGGCAACGAGCTGCCCGCCGGAAATCCTATGCTGCTGGACAGGCTCCTGGTGAACAATGGCACGGGCGAATTTTCCAGGTGCAGCCAGGGGGCATTGCCCTTTATTGCAGCCAACGGTTCATGCGTGAAGCCGGGCGATTATGACGGGGACGGGGACCTGGACCTTTTTGTGGGATCAAGGTCCGTTCCCGGAGCCTACGGGATCACCCCCGACCATTTTCTCCTGGAGAATGATGGAAAAGGATGGTTCAGGGAGGTCACTGCCGAGCGAATTGAAGGGATCAGGGAGGCAGGGATGGTGACCGATGCTGAGTGGGTGGATTATGACCTGGATGGAGACCCGGACCTGGTGACCGTGGGTGAATGGAGCCGGGTCTGTATCTACAGGAATGACGGGGGGTATTTGAAACCGGCCACCACCGAGGCGGGTCTTGCCGGCACCTCGGGCTGGTGGAACTGCGTGAAAGCCGTGGACATTGATCAGGACGGTGATGCGGACCTGGTGGCAGGGAACCTGGGCCTTAATTCCATGCTTAGGGCTTCAGAAAGGGAGCCTTTGGAGATGTACCTCAATGATTTTGATAACAATGGGTCCCTCGACCAGGTGATTTGCACATTCAGGGAGGGGAAGAGTTACCCCATAGCCACCCTGGATGAACTGGCGTTGCAGGTTGCAGGAATGAAGGAGCGGTATCCGGGTTACTCTGATTTTGCAGGAAAGAACACAGCGGAGATCTTTGGAGCGGAGAGCCTGGGACGATCGGTCAGAAAAGAGGCAGCACTCCTTGAAAGTTGCGTCTTTATCAACGGTGGAGACGGGACCTTTGCACGTGTCAGGCTTCCTAACCTGGCCCAATCCTCTCCTGTGCGGGATGTGGTGGTCAGTGACTTTGACAGGGATGGCCACACTGACCTGCTCCTGGTGGGGAACGACTATTCGGCCAGGCCTTCCCTGGGGCGCTATGATGCCAGTGTTGGCTGGTACCTGCAGGGACAACCTGACCATCGGTTCAGGGCATTGATGCCATCTGAAAGCGGATTGAGGGTGAACGGCGACGCCCGCAAAATACTGCCCATCAAGATCATGGGAAATCCTTGCCTGGCAGTGGCAGTGAATGACGGGGATCTCCAGGTGATCCGCTACTGAGCCAAAATCTCCTTCACAGCGACTTTTTATTCAGAAATAGCTACACCCACGTAGGAATCTGCGGTTCCGTAATAGAGAAACCATTTGGAATGGAAATAAACCAGGCCTTCTGCAAAGGTGGTACCGGATTCATACTGCCCGGTGATCTCGTGGGGTAGGGTAGGCCTCAGTAAAAAACTGTCGCTCCTGTAGATGACCCTCTCCGGGTCGTTCTTGTCAAATACGATCTTTCCCACCGAATACATTCCCCTGGGCAGGCCAGGATCCGCATCATCAAAATCCGAATTTTTGCCATTGTAGAACAGCACGATCCCCTCATCAGTAATGATGGCAGGGGGACCGCATTCGGTGAGCTGGCTGTCGAATTTATGGCTTCTGGGTTCAGCCACCGCCTTCAGGTTGCCCGCTTCATCCAGCAACGGGTACCAGTCATGCAAATTCTCGGACCAGGCCAGGTTGATAATGTTCTCGCCCCAGTACATCCAGTATTTACCATCCAGTTGGGCCAGGATCTGCCTGGATCCTTCCATTTTTGTGATCATGGACCCTGATTTGGACCATTGATCCAGGAATCTCCCCTCATGGGCCCTGGCGAATGCAGGACCCTTTTTGTCCCAGTGAACCAGGTCTGTGGAAAAGGCGATGCTGAGCCTTGCAATATCCCGGTTCCATGCGGTATAGGCCATTACATAGACCCCATCCCCGGTCTCTGCCACCCTTGGATCCTCGCAGCCCCCCGGGTAATCATATTGCATAAATTCCCCGCTGTCGGGATATAGGACAGGCTCCGCACGGGTTGTGAAGTGGATGCCGTCTTCACTGGAGGCGAGCCCGATCCTGGAGGTTCTCCACCCCAGGATGGCATCGGGATTATCCTCGCTCCTGACCAGAAGATAAACCCTGCCATCCCTGACAACGGCACCCGGGTTGAATACATCTGCCTTTTGCCATTTCACCTCTTCATTCTTTACCGGGCAGATGAAGGTCAGCGTGGAATCTGCCCTGATGATGGGATTTTCATCGGGTTTGTAAAAACTTTGAAAATCCCACTCAAATGCAGGGTTTGAATTGCATCCAAGGAAGATCAGCGGAACCATGTAAAACAATAATTTTTTCATTTGCGGCGAATATTAATCGGGTTTAAGAATATAAAGCACATGGGATGACTGGTTGAACATGCCCGCAGTAAATCCGTTGATCCTGATCTCCTCCACCTGGTAGCCACTTTCTGAAAAGAGTTCGCCCCATTCGACGATGGATTTAAATCCGAAGGGGAATGCCATCTGATGAACTCCCATCACCAGCGAATTTCCCAGGACGTCGATGATGGTCAGGACACTCAGTTGCTCTTCCCTGGTCATCATCGCAAAGTCCCCGAAAAGGAATTGCTCCTGAGCCCGCCCTGCCACCTGCATCTGAAGATCTTCGCGGGTTCCAATTTCATGCCGTGGAAGAATTACATCCTCCTCGATGATGAGCCTGCCATGATCATGAAGGGCGCTGCGCAGGTTTCGCAGGAAGATGCTCCGTGATTCATCTGTGGAACCCACATGATGCAGCACCGCAATGCATGTGGCAAGGTCGTAGCGCTGCTGGCTTACAGATCCTTCCTTTGAGAAATCCAATACCTGGAAACCGATCTCATTCTTCAGGCCCTCGGTCCGCCAATCCAGTACATCAATGCCCGCGTATTCCCTGAACTGCGGGTGCTCCTTTTTCAGGTAAGCCACCAGGTCCCCACCGCCGCACCCTATATCACAGTAAGATCCTCCCCGAAGGTAGGGACCAAGCTGCTCCGCCTTCTTTTTTAATTTTCCCCCGTGCTTATATGCTTCATAGGCACTGTCGAATGCATCGAACCATATGGGAGAGTGGCCGGGACCATTCCGCGCCATTTTATTTAACAGGGGGGTCAACAACCGGGGATCTCCCCGGATGTGCGCTATCTCTCTGAAAATGGTACGGCAAAGGGTGCTGCACTGCAAATGGATTTTATCTGCGTCAAGACCATGGCACTCGGGGTGATGCTCCAGGATGGCTTCCGCATAATTGTGGATCATCATGCGTTCCACCAGTTCCCTGGCCCTGTCAATCCTGAAGGCAGATAGAAATTTCGCGGATTCCTCTATATTCATCGTTCTGGTATTGAACCCTTGAATGAGTTCATGTGATGCCAGGCTTGACCATGCCTTGCCGCATTCAAACCGGGGCTTCCCCGTTTCGCGCTGAGACACCAGCTGCCAGAGACGGAGATAGCTCCGTAAAATGGACGGTCCACCCTCTTCACGATTTCAGTGATCAACCCGGCATCGGAACTGAAGAGGACATGGGAAGCCAGTGGTGACATCGAAAGGGCAGCGCGGCCCGCAGTTGCATTTCTTAATAAAGTTCTTCTTTTCATAAGGGTGATTGGACTCTTATTTGCTAAAGATCTTTCGGGGGATCGTTTCCAGGTGCCGGCCGGTAAAGCAATAGATGTTATCGTGTGCGGGCAGCTCTGACCGATGATGGATCTCAACAAGCCTGGAGACCTTGCTTTTATCAATTCTCGATTTGAAAAGCCGGTAGTTTCCCAATGACATTAAATAGTCGTATAGGGCGCCTGTTCCGACCCCGTTCAGGTTATCCCTCAGTTCCGAACACTCGATAATCAGCATGGGGGAGGGCTCCCCGGCCAGGATTTCATGCGCACCCCTGAGTGCCTCCAGCTCGTATCCTTCAATATCCACCTTGATCAGCGCCACGCGTGGTTCATCCTTCAGGAAGGCCGAGAGGGTGGTGATGGTTACCTCCTGTCCGACCGATTGGCTGGAGGGTTTAATCAGGGAGGCGCCACCCCTGTTCATGTCACTGCTTTCATAGATCTTTCCGTGCCCACGGCGGCTGCCCACGGCGCAATCCGAAGTTTCAATGTTTTGAATATTATTTAATTCAATGTTCTGCTTCAGGATGGCCATGGTTTCCCGGCCGGGTTCGAATGCAATAACCCTGCCGGTGTTCCCGACGATCAAGGAGGCAAAGAGGTAGATCAATCCAATATTGGCCCCCACATCCACGAACAGGTCACCTTCATTCAGAATTTTATTGATAATGAAAAGGGTTCCTTTTTCATAGGTGCCCGTATAATAGATGCTTTCCTCTACTCCATGGTCCCTCACGGGATCGATGATCATGGGGAAGCCGTACAGGGTCCTGATGGTGATTGCTCCCCCGGGGTTTGGGATCAATATCTTCGGCAGGTGATGGGCCAGTTTCCGCACCCCCCTGATGTCCACATCCCGGAGCGAGGAGATGAGTTTATGGCGAAGCCTGAAGCTTTTTATCCTGGACAACTTACCCTGATTTTTTAATTCGTACAATTTCAGACCCGCAGCCTGCAGGAATTTTAGGGGTGTGAGGATGTTCCCGGTTCAAGGGGCGTCAGATCCACTCTACGGATGAATACTTCAGCGCTTTCAGACTGGATCTGGATACGGCCCATGGCCGGTCTGACCCCGGTTGCCCTGTTAACGACGGTTCCATTCAGTAAGACGGTGATCTGGTCGCCCGCCGCCACGCATTCAAGGGTGTTCCACTCCCCATGGGGACGTTCAATGTCATTATTTCCCCGAAAACCCAGCTCGTCCTTCCATCCCGGATCCCTGCCGTACCAGTTGATGCGACCCTCCCGGATGGTCTCCCGGTCTCCCTCCGGTTGAAAGACGAATGACTCGCCCTGTTTCTCGGGGGCCACCGTACAGGTGATCTGGAACCGTTCGCTTCCGTCACCCACCACAATGAAATCACCGGTGCCTCCTTCGATCATCTGGCACTCAATGGAGTTCATCCAGATCCCCTGCGAACTGCCATCTTCGCCCTGGGAATGCAGCAACAGGCCGCTGTCCCTTGCATTTTGTTTTCTGGGTTCATGGTTTATTTCACCCCATTTGAATTCCACCACGATCCTGTAATCCTTGAATTCCTTATGGGTGGTAATGCAGCCCCACTCCTCACCGGAGATCCTGATCATTCCATCCCTAACCGTGAAGACACCCTTCGGGTCCGCATCCCGTCCACGGGGTTTAAGAAAAGTATACCAGCCCTCCAGGTTCTCCCCGTTGAATAACCTGATGGTCTGGCTGCCTTCCCGGGTCCAGGGATCCTGCCGGGGCCTGGCAGGTTGTCCGAAAACCAGGGCTCCCTGGATTATCAGGAGGATCAATGTATGGATGGATAACTGGCGGCTATTTTTCATGGTATTCTGGTTTTTCACAAATTATTAAATTCAATCCACAAATCAATTGTGAACCCGGATAAACTCACAATTAAAAAACAATCAGCTATATTTATCGCCCCATGAAAAGGTACGCCCCTATATTGCTGCTGTTTTTTCTTTTCGCCTGCCAGAGGGATCCCGTTGATGAGCCCATGGACGAAAATCCTTTTGATGTGGAGACAGGCACCAGTGAAATCCCTTATATCATCATTGAAACCGGGGGTGTTGATATCCTGAATGAGCCTAAAATACCTGCAGAGATGAAGCTCTATCTGCAGAAGGCTGAAGTCCAGCACGCCCGGATCGGGATCGAGTACAGGGGCTCCACCTCCTTCAGACTTTCAGATAAAAAATCCTATGGCATCGAAACCCGGGACATGGATGGCAATGATGTGGATGTCTCCTTTTTCGGATTCCCGCTGGAGGAGGACTGGATCCTCATGGGACATATTGTCAATCTGGGGCAGGGTTATATTTTTGACCGTACACTCATGTACCACTACCTGGGTTATGAACTCTTCCGCAAGATGGGAAGGTATGCCAGCCGCTCCGAATTCGTTGAACTGGAACTGAACGGAGAATACCAGGGTGTATACATATTCATGGAGAAGCTCAAACAGGACAGGAACCGGATCGATGTGTCGGATCTCGGGCCCGCGGACATCACCCCCGATGCAATTTCCGGGGGTTATATCCTGAAGATTGACAAGACTGCCGGAGGGGACCTGAACATTGACCAGCCCCTGGAATACTTTGAAAACAACTGGGATGATGATGCCCGGTACAGCCCCGATATCAGTTTCCGGTCCCGGTACGATATATACGGAAGGGTGCTGGGATTTGAACCCTTCGGACCTCCATACCATTCCAACCAGTACCTGGAAACCTATTTTCTCTATGAATACCCGAAGTCTAAAGATATAACCGATGCACAAAAGGCCTATATCCAGGGTTATATTGATGATTTTGAGAGTGCGCTGCTGTCGGATGACTTTGATGCCGAAACCAGGACCTACACCGATTATATAGACCTCGGCACATTTGTGGATTTCTTCATCATCAATGAGCTTTGCCGGAATGTGGACGGCTACAGGTTAAGTACCTACCTCTACAAGGACAGGGGAGGGAAGCTTTCCATGGGGCCCATATGGGACCTGAACATCGGGTATGATTCGGGGGACCGGGTACCCTTTGACGACTGGGTCATCAACTACAACAATTACGTGAGCCAGGACGCCTGGATGATGCCCTTCTGGTGGCCCAGGCTAATGGAGGATCCCATTTTCAGAAGTGCACTGAAGGTGCGCTGGGAAGAGTTGCGCGCAGGTGTTTTAAGTACCCAGGAGCTGCTCGGGCTGGTGGACCGGACCGCCGGTTACCTGAAGGACAACGGGGCGGTGAGGAGAAACTACAACCTGTGGGATGCAGGTTTGATGGTGGATTACGATGCCAGCATCGGAAGCCTTAAATCATTCCTGGAACAGCGCGCCGGCTGGATGGACGGAGAGATCTCCTCTTTCTGAAGCTCCCGAACCACTTTCTCCTTCGGTGTGGCCAGAAATCCTTATTACCTGGATCACAGGTGTTGCAGGGCACCTTCCAGATCGGGGTATTGAAACCTGAATCCCGAAGCCAGGAGCTTTTCTGAAGATACCCTGCTTCCCTCCAGGATCATCACGGATAATTCGCCGAAGGCCAATCTTAGGGCAAATGCGGGGATACGGGGAAACCAGAAAGGTCTGTGCAGATGCCTTGCCAGAATCCTAGTAAAGTCATAATTGGTAATGTGTTCCGGCGCAACCGCATTGTATGCCCCGGAAAATTCTGAGTCCACAATCGCCCTCTCATAGATATTGCATAAATCCTCCATATGGATCCATGGCATATACTGGCGACCATCTCCAAGGGCAGATCCAATACCCAGTTTTACAGGCAAAGAGATCCTTGACAGGGCTCCTCCCTTCGCGGTAAGTACAATTCCCGTGCGTATTTTCACGGTCCTAATCCCCAATTCACCGATGCGGTCCGCCACTGCTTCCCATTTCCGGCAGGTATCACCCAGGAAATCACCGGCCGGAGGATCTGTCTCCTTGAAAATATTTTCAGAACTATGAGCTCCGTAATAGCCTATAGCAGAGGCTGTAATAAAAACTTTTGGCCTGGAGTCAAGCTTCTTCAGATGATTGAATAATAGATCTCCTGATTTAACCCTGCTTTCCTGGATCTGGAGCTTCCTTTCTGCGGTCCATCTTTTCTCGCCGATGTTGACCCCCGCCAGGTGGATGATTGCATTGGATGAGCGCAGGGCATCCTCATCAATCATATCTTTCCCGGGATCCCAGAAATATGCTTCTACGGGACCATTTGTACTTTTTTTCCTGGTCAGGACCGCCACCTCGTAATCCTTATCCTGCAGGTGCCGGGCAAGATGCCGGCCGATGAGCCCGCTTCCCCCTGTAATCAGCACTTTAGTCATTTTTCCTTAAATTTAGATGCCTGCAGACTGACTGCAAACAGGGTTGCTACCCCCCGGTGGAGGTTCCTATAAGATAACCGATACCAAAGGTAATGGCCGCCGCCGCCAGGCCAAAGATCACCTGCCTGAACCCCGAAACCCATACATTCCTCCCGGTGAATAACGTGATCGCTGCACCAATTAAAAACAGGCCGGCT